>JAZFXQ010000001.1:0-12714 GCA_036448795.1 Candidatus Margulisiibacteriota bacterium
TTACACAGGTTGAGTTCCTATCTTCCTGCCGCTCTTCCTCAGAAAAAGTCTGAAGAAACAAACCAGGCTAATTCTGCAACCCCTACCCCAAAAACCCCACCTCCTTCAGAAGCTGCAAAGGTTCCTACCTCTACTCCGGTAGCAATTATGGAATTTATTGACGGCAGCAAAACCACCATTACGGAAGAGGATATTAATAAAAAGATCGGAGAAGAATATAAACTGCCCCAGAATCCGCGCCGAACACTCTATCTGCATCTCAAATATAAGGCAATGACAAACCTCATGAATGCAGCTGTGGAAAACAAAGAAAACGGAAAGCTTAACCGCCCTCCCCTTCTAGAGCCTACTATGGCATCCCTAGATAATATAATATTCGCTATACAAAAGGATCTTAATCAAGAAGCTATTCAAAATATTGAAGAACGGATCTATTCCATAAGCAGCAAAAATCCGGATAAACCTTTTCTTTTAATATTATTTGCAGATCTAATGCTGTCCAAAGGAAAGATCTCCCTCGAAAAAGCAAAACAACTGCTATCTAGAGCCATAAATATGGCGCCAGGCAACCCGGAGGTATACTACGAAGTTTATAATTTCTATTTTGGCATAAAGGAAATCTATACGGCATCCACTTATTTAGAACAGGCCGCAAAACTTAAACCGGCCTACCAGCTTGAACTGGGAAATTATTATGTTACAAGAAGCAAAATCTTAAAGGCAAATAAAGATAATGGATCTGCTCTAAAAGACCTGGAGGCTGCCGAAAAGGCATTTAAGAAGGCTGCCGAACTAAATCTAATCCCGCCTGATCCCCTTTCCCTCACCCTGGCAGATCTATCCCAAAAGAAAGCGGAAATCTATTACCTGCAGAAGGAATACCTTTCTGCCCGCTCGGCCCTCGAATTTTCAACTGAGAAATATGAGCAAGCAGTTGAAGCCCATCCTGAAGTCCCGGGATTGCATCTTCGTCTGCATAACATTTACTTGATGCTTAAAAACGTGCTTGAGCTTTTCCACAGAAAAGGCTTTAGGCACCCGCTTCTTAATCGCCAGGATGAAATTCTTAATAGCCATCTAAAAAAATACGGGTTTAAACTTCGGCAGGCCCTCACAAATGCAGAAAAACTCAGCCAGGGAAATCCACCGCTTTTGCGGCAAGTGGCAAAAGCTTATATGAGGATTGGGGAAGTTGACAAAGCCTTAGAAATATTCAAAGCCCTAAAAAGCATAGCCCCCAATCCACTTCTTCTGCTTCAAATGGGTGATCTTCTTATGTCCAAAGGAAAGGTTAAGGATGCTTTTGGGTATTATGAAGAAGCCTTAAAAATAGCCAAGGGGCTGGATGTACTGACAACTATTTTTCTGCGCATCTCTTCCCTGGAAGCGGAAGCGGTAATGGGTTTGGCCCGGCTTAAAGCTCCAGAGTCTACTTCCGTAGTCCTTCTCAACTTTTTGGTGATGGGATTGATGTTTTATGCATCTCCTCCCTGGGCTATAAGCAACATCCTGGGCAAATTTAATAAAAGTTACCGCGAAGAGGATCTGCAGGCATTATTTCACAAGGCCCGCGCGCTCAAACAGAAGGCCTTCAGCGAAATTTACCGCCAGGCCAAGAAAGAAAAGCAGCCCCTCATTTTCCATGCCATTGCGGAAGGGATCCTGGCCAAGGCCCAAGACATTTCACTCCAAATTAAGCAGATGGAAGAAATGGCGTTTGTAACCGAGGAGAAAATCAAGTTCTATAAAAACGTTGCGGAAAAGATAAAAACCCCCGCGGCCGGGCTGTTTAAACGCTCTTTTAATAAAAGCCTTATCAAAGCCTTGGATGCAGAATTCCAGAAAGCCATGGAAAACAAGGATACCCAGAGGATGTCCGAAGTAGCCCGGAATTATTTTGGGGCCTACTTTTTCTTCCTGGAAAAAAGCAGAAATAAAATCCTGGACGAGAGCCATAAAAAAATTCTTTCTGAGAATAAAGAAGTGGCATTCGATAAGGGCATGGGAATTCTTGAGAAAACGATAGAGTTCGCCCGAGAAACTAAAAATACCGAATTCTCTTTCGCGGTTTATCAATTAGCTAAAAAAACATTAAAAAATTTCCCGGCCCTGGATAAAAATGAACTAATAAAACAAGGAGCAATATTAAAAATAAGAGATGATTCCCTGAAAGCAACTATAGATATTGCCAGAGATAACGGAGATCTTGAGGGTCTCTGTGAGCTGGGCAAGGGAATCTATACCTTTGGCCCATTTGCAATCGAAGCACTGGAGCAAGCCATAGCCTTAGCTGGAAATGATAAGGCAAAATTGTTTTATATAGGAGAAGCAATCTATGTGCCCTGGAGAAAAACAGAGAAGAAGGATTTAATCCAAACCCTGGAAACCAAAGAGGCCTTGCGCAGGCTGGTTCATTCGGCCTACCAAAAAATCCTGGAAAGAAGTGAGGGCCTGGAAAAACTCCTAACCTCTCGAAAGCTCTGGGTTTTTGGGGATTATGGCCATGCCTATCAGGGATGCATCTCCCTTATCGAATATTATAAAAGCAAAAATGACCAAAGAATGCTGGGAAATGTATATTACGAGCTGGCCCTTATGGCAGTCATTCAAGGAAAAACCCAAGAGGCCACAAAATGGCTCACCCGGGCATTGGACACCCCTCCTGAGACTATGTCTAAGGAATCTATAAGACAGGAATTGGAATTCTTAAAAACTGGAAAACATCCGGATCTGAAGATTAACGGTGAACTCTCTCTTAACCCGCAGCGGATCAGGGCTGCCATAAATCTCTGTGTTTTCTGGGCAAAAGATAAAGATTGGGATGAGGACAAGCGTGCTTTTCTAATTCAAAATTCTGAAAAAGCCATAGCTGATCTTTATTCAGTAAATATGAAAAAAGCCAAAGTTAAAGTCAGGCTTAGCCAAAATGTCACCGAGGTTGATATCCAAGAGGAGACCATTCATAAACTCAGCCAGGGCTTGGATGCGGAATTCCAGGAGGCAAAAAATAACAAGGATCTCCAGAAGCTTTCCAAAATAGTACATAATTATTTTCGGATATATTTTTTGCTGAGGGATAAAAGCGAAAATGAAATGCTATTCAAAAAAGGAATTAAAGCCCTTGAGGAAATCTTAAGCTTCGGCAAAGAAATCAAAGATATTCGATTCACTTCTGCGGTTTTTAAGCTGGCCGGGATCTTTAGGGCTTTAGAGAAAAAAGAGCTGAAAATAGATATCGAAAAAATAACCGAAGTCATAACCGATTCTGAAGAAGCCACCATAGAAATTGCCAAAAATAAAGAAGATATTGATATCCTCTTAGACTTGTTTTCGATAGAAGCGCTGGAAAAAGCCATCGCTTTGGCTGGAGATGACCATGCAAAATTGTTTGAAATAGGGGATTTAATCTATACATACTGGAGAACCATGGAAGGTAAAGATTTAATTTCAATCTTTGCTATAAAAAAGGATCTGCGCCAGCAGGCGCTTTCGGCCTACAAAAAAATCCTGGAAAGGGCCCAGGGCAAAGAAAAAATGCTGGCTTGCCGGAAGCTTTGGAGGCTCGGAGATCATTTCCATGCCTACCAGGGTTACTCCTCCCTCATCGATTATTACAAAAGTAAAAATGATAAAAAAATGCTGGGAAATGTCTATTATGAGATGGGCCTTATGGCCGCAGCTCAGGGCAAAATCGAAGAGGCCAAAACCGCTCTCAGCTGCGCATTATATACCCACCCTGATCCCTTGCAAAAAGAAACCATAAGAAAGGAGCTGGCATACCTAAAAACCGGAAAACTGCCTGAATCATTTATAATTAAGGGGAATATTTCGCTTAGCCCGCCGCAGATAAGGGCGGCCATACGTCTTTACGATTCCTGGAAAGAAGATCCTACCCAGGCCGTACTTGATTTATATTCAGCAAACGAAAAATCGGCCAAAATTAAAGTTACACGCAGCAAAAATGAAACAAGGGTTGTTGTCCAAGAGCAGAAAATTAACAAAACCAGGATCGTGGGCTTTTCAAAAACCGACCCCAAGAAGATCACGCGGGAATTTCGCTATGTCGGGGTTGAGCCGGGAAAGGTTTTTTCGACCGATCCCTCAAAGATTATCGAGCAGCTGGCCGAAGCGGCCAATCGCATTAAAAGCTTCACCATTAAAGATGCCAGACTGGTAAATGAAGATGGTAAAAATGTTTTAATCGTCAAAATAGAGGAACAGCATATCGAAAGTTTTAAAGTGGGGGGAGGGGGCAGTAATGTTCAAGCCAGCTTTTATATAGAGCGAGCACACTTCAATCTCTATGGAGGAGGAGAAAAATTCGGGTACGGTCTGGGCTTCACATGTTTTTATCCCAAGGACGATGACTTCTACCATACCGCGAATGCAAAATTCTATTATTTTGATCCCCATCTCTTTGTCCTTGGCAAAAATACTCCGGTCGCGGGCGGATTTAACCTGGAGAAAACCTCAAGGGTTAATTATGAAAACAACACTCTGGAAGATATGATCGGGGGAAGAATTACCGCCCAGGTCAAAATAGCAGAAAAGACCTACCTGGGGGCCTCTCCAGGACTTTATTACATTGACGGAGACCCGAGCTATCTTCAGCCCAGTGTAAGATTTACCTTGAGCTGGGACGGAAGGGATAGCTGGCTTTTTCCAAAATCTGGCGGCTACTTAAGCACCTCAGTTGAACCCGGGATGCAATTGGGCAATTTTACTCAATTCTTTGTAAATAATTTTAATGAAGGCAAATATTATGTCCCGCTCTTCTGGGACATGACCCTGGCTTTTCGCGGAGTATTCGGCATTGGCTACAATCTCCTGGGTGGAGGCAGATATTCTCTGGGAGGAGGGGATATATTTAATCGATTTGTAAGAGGCGCAAATGGTTCAGCCGCAACTGGTCTGGGTATTCTGGCAGGAAATATAGAAGTGCGTGCTCCGATTTGGGATTTTGCTGTTGAATCAATTATGCTTAAGAGTAAAATACAGCTCTATATTTTTGGCGATATTGGAATTATCCTTTGTGGTGACCATGGTCTATTTTACTCGGCCGGTGTGGGAGCAAGATTTCTATTGCCTTGGGCGGGTCTTCCAGTGAACATTAGTTTTAATCTTCTTCAACTCCCGAGTCGCTTCCCCTTCCCCTCTATCTGGTTTGGAGACGCGGGTTGAGGTTGATCTATTTGATGACCGTTGCACAGCGATCACAAAGCCTGGGATGTTCCTTGTCCTCCCCTACGCTTTCCTTCCACATCCAGCAGCGCTCGCATTTTAGGCCTGGGGCAAACTTGACCGTGATTTTATCACCCTCTGCTAACTCTACCTGTGAAACGATCAATACCATGGGCAAGAGGTCTTTGATTTCCTTCACCCACTCTCTTCCTTTGATCCCAATTTGAACCTGGGCCTCAAGAGAAGCAGATATTTCCTTTCTGGCCCGGACCGCTTCCAGTTCGCGGTAGACCTCCTCTTTCAGCTCCAGCATCTTTTCCCACTTATCTTCCAGTTTTTTGTCCAGATATTTTTTTTCAGCGCTTGGCATATCAAGCAAGAAAATACTCGCGGCTCGAGACCCGAGACTCGGGACATAGCGATAAATGTCCTCGGCCGTGAAGGAGAAAATGGGCGCCATAAGCTTGATCAGGGTGATAAGAATTTCATGCATGGCGGTTTGCGCAGAACGCCGCTCAAGAGAATCCTTTTTGCCGCAGTACAGTCGATCCTTTGACATGTCCAAATAGTAAGCTGAGAGAGCATTCACGCAAAAATCGTAAAGTGAGTGATAGACAATGTGAAACTCAAATTCATCATAAGCCCTGGCAACCCTTTCGATCAGGCGGTGAAGCCGAAGCATTATCCACTTGTCGATCTCAAGCATCAGGGGGTAATCGACCGCAGCGTGGTCACGGTAATCATAAAGATTGCTCATCAAAAATCGGCAGGTATTTCGAATTTTGGCGTAGGCTTCCCTAACTTGCTTAAGGATATTGTTTGAGGCCGCCATATCGTTTCGGAAATCGGTGGAAGCCACCCAGAGCCTCAAAATGTCCGCTCCGTATTCCTTTACTACATCCTGGGGACTGATCACATTTCCCAAGGATTTGCTCATCTTTTTTCCCTTTTCATCAATGGTAAACCCATGGGTCAGGACGGCGTTAAAAGGAGCGCGTCCTTTGTAACCAATTCCTAACAAAAGCGATGTTTGGAACCAACCACGATGCTGATCTGAGCCTTCAAGATAAAGGTCTGCTGGCCAGCTGTGGCCGGGAGTTTGTTCTAAAACCGCGGCATGGGATGAGCCGGACTCAAACCAGACATCCAGGATATCGGTTTCTTTTTCAAATTCTATGCCTCCGCAATCCGGACACTTTGTCCCTTTCGGCAAAATATCTCTGGCTTCCATTTCAAACCAACCATTGGTTCCTTTTTCACACACTAAGTCCCGGATGGCCTTGTTGAAAACCCCGGTCATGTGCGGTTTGTTGCATTTTTTGCAGTAGAAAGCAGGAATAGGCACTCCCCAGGAACGTTGTCTTGAGATACACCAATCCGGGCGGGACTCAACCATTCCCCGGATGCGTTTTTCTCCCCAGGCCGGGAACCATTTGGTATCCCCGATGGCCTTTAATGCCTCCTGCCGCATGCCTTTATGGTCCACCGCAATAAACCACTGCTCGGTCGCACGAAAGATGACTGGTTTCTTGCAGCGCCAGCAGTGCGGATAAGGGTGTTTCATGAATTCGAGTTTTAAAAGAGAGCCATTCTCTTTCATGCGCTCGGTGATCAACTTGTTCGAGGCGTCGTAATGTTTTCCCTTGATGAAATCAGGAACCGAACTGTCAAAATACCCCTTTTCATCAACCGGCATGACGATCGGAAGTTTATACTTTAGCCCTACCTGATAGTCTTCTTCGCCGTGTCCGGGAGCAATATGGACCAGGCCGGTCCCCTGCTCTAATGTCACATACTTATCCAGAACCAGCATGACCTCCCGCTCAACAAAGGGATGCTGGCAGAGGATCCCCTCCAGGAATTTACCTTTGGTCTTATCGATCACTTTATGCTTTGTGATCTCAAAGCGCTTAATAAAATCCTCAAGCAAACCTTCAGCAACTATGTAAACTTCTCCGTCAACTTTTAGGAATACGTATTCGTAATCCGGATGGGCAGCGATGGCCACGTTAGCCGGAAGTGTCCACGGGGTCGTTGTCCAAATGACAAAATTCCATTTCAGATCAAAGGGTAGTTTCGGATTTTTAATCTTCGAATTTATCTCGGATTTCGGATTTCGGATTTCGAATTTTACGTAAATAGAGGGTGATCTCTCATCTTCATACTCGATCTCCGCTTCAGCCAGAGCGGTCTCACAAACCGGGCACCAGTGGATCGGTTTCAATCCCCGGTAAATATAACCCTTTTCAGACAAGATCCCGAAGAGTTCGATGATCTTTTCTTCATAGGCATGGTCAATGGTCAGATAGGGCTTCTCCCATTCCCCAAAGATCCCCAACCTCTTGAATTCGGTGCGCTGGAGATCCACATATTTCAGAGCATACTCTTTGCATTTCTGCCGAAACTCAGGGGTGCTCATATCCTTTCTCTTATCCCCAATTTCTTTGATAAGCTGGGTCTCGATAGGCAGCCCATGGCAGTCCCATCCCGGCACAAAGGGAGCATTAAAACCGTTCATGGATTTATATTTGACCACAATATCCTTGAGGACTTTATTCAGGGCGTGACCAAGGTGAATATCACCGTTGGGGTATGGTGGGCCATCATGGAGAATATATTTTTCCTGTGCCTGCTCCTGAGCCTGCGCCTGCATCTCATGGTAAAGATCCTCTTTCTCCCACAGCGACTGCATCTCCTCCTCAACCTTTTTGAGATTAGCGCGGATAGGAAAATCAGTTTTGGGCAAGTTTAAAGTCTTCTTATACTCCATACGAATTGATTATTTTATCACGGGGAAATGTGGTTTACAAGAAAGGAGCCGGAAGTTAGGTCTTCCCGCTTTTTTTAAGCAAAAATTTGACGACACGCGGATTTTTCAGGATCATTTTGATGGGAGGGAATCGCAAAATCAGGTTCACGACCTTCCTTAAGATCGCGTGCGAACGGCTGGTCTGATCGTCAAATATAAAATTGCCTATTTTATTTTGCCCAATCGCCTGAAGGACAAGCATCTCAATGGTATTCTCAGGAATATAAGTTTTTTTGGAACGAATTTCCATCTTAGCGGACCCGGTCGAACAGAACCTTGTGCACACCCCGCAGCCTATGCAGACCTTCCGGTTAACCTTGACCTTCCCTTTTACTATGGAGATGGCATCCACCGGACACCTCTTAACGCAGGTGCCGCACATTCTACAGGTGGCATTGTTGATCCTGGCTATATAGTTGGACGGATTGATGGCAACCCTCGGCCCGAACCTTTTATAGCCGAGAAGGACATCGCAGCAGCAGCTACAGCAGTTGCAGATAAAGGATAATTCGTTTTTTATGTTGTCGCCCAGCTGGACCAGCCCCCTCTCGATGCACATCTCCACTATCTTGCGGGCTTCCTCTTTGGAGATCTTCCGGGCAATGCCGTGTTCAAGGAGATCTTCGGCGATGCCGTCGAAAGTCAGGCACACCTCCTGAGGGTTATCGCAGGCCATGCCCATGTGCTCCATTTTATGCCGGCAGAAGCAGGTCCCAACCGTGATCGTACGGGAGTTTTTGATCATGGCGCTGATCTTTTCATGGGAAAGGACTTCGGTTTTTATATCCTTGATCGCTTCCTCGTGCGGAAATACCCGGGTGAAATAGGGATCGAGCGAAACTAATTTTTTAAGAAAGCTATCCTCAAGGTTTATGTACTTATAATAAAGCTCGGCCAGTTTCTTTTTGTCGAACCGGTTATCCAGGCGCATCATGGAGAACTCAAAGAAGCCTATCATCGGAGGAAAAAGAAAATATTTAAGAATGCCATCCTTTTTACGAGAATATACCAATCCCTTATCTCCTAAAGTTTTTAGAATGGATTTTGTTTCCTCCTCGCCCTTATCCCATATCCCTGCCATTTCTTTCGCAGTAAAAAAATGGAGGGGCATCACCGAACATAGTTTTGCTTCTTCATCCGCAAAAAGGAGCTTGAGGATCTCGTAGAAGTCCTGAGAATTGAAAACCCCCTGAGGAAACTGATCCAATCTTTTCTGAAGTCTGGAATAATTTCTGAAGGTAAGATGGCCCATAGGTTAAATTAATTATAACACAAATGACCAACGAATTTGCGGTTGGCAGATATCCCATCATACGACTTCCGAGATAAAAATAATTTTAAGAGCTTTTTAAAAAGTGAAATTTTATTAAAAAAACGACGAAAATATAATAGATCGGTCAAATGTCAAAAATAAAAATTCAAAGTATTATAAGCCAAACCAAGAACCAAATCCAAGCAAGGTTTAAAAACCAAACCTCATCGGTTCGAGGCCCAATTGGTCATTTGTCAGATGGCACCCCTAAATATCGTTTTAAAGATGGGATCCGTAAAATAATTGAATTAACTCAGAGTATAAATGAAAGACCTGTATTTATTGCTGTGTGGGGACACGCACACGCTGGGAAAACGCATTTGGCTTATAATTTGACGAATGAATTTGAAAAATTCGGGCTTCTTAGCACAGGATGCGCCACGATCAATGGCTCTCTTCGGATAACAGCGGAGATGGATTTTTGCCTGCTTCAATGCTCTGGATATCGGGATCTATCTCTTGATTCGCATAGGGGGGACAAACCCTATTATTTTGGCACCAATTATATTTATTTGGTAAAACAGGCGGGAAAACAAGTTCATATAAATGTATTTATTTACAACCCTCGTTTTCACCGTAAGATAAGCGGAAAATATGATCTGGTGATCGAGAATCCAGATTCCACCATCAAAAAGCTGCCTAAATAAAAAGCATAAGCCCCGCCTGATACTAAATTCATCCAAATTCCTTGACAAAAAATATTGCGGGAGTATAATCAGAGCAAACTGGCCTAAAAAGGGAGGCTCTAAAATGAAAATTAAATTGTCCTGGTTCACTGTTTCCTTGCTTCTTGCTTCGGCTACCGTTGTTTTACTGGCTGGCTGTCAGGGATCGGAGGTACTCCCTACTACAACCACAACCACAACCACAACTACAACTACAACCGTACCCTTCACTTTTGAATTAAAGTGGGGAACGCTTGGAACGGCGGATGGGCAGTTCAACTATCCATCTGGAATTGCGCTCGGGCCCAGTGGATTATATGTATACGTGGTTGATAGGGACAATTATAGAATCCAGAAATTTAACACCGCCGGAAACTTTATAACAAAATGGGGAAGCTACGGTGCAGGAACCGGAGAGTTTCGTTCTCCGACTGGGGTCGGCGTCGATGGCAGCAACCGCGTTTATGTGGTTGATACGGGAGCCAACCGAATCCAAAAATTTGATAGTAATGGAAGCTTTGAAGCTGTGTGGGGAAGCTACGGAACCGGCAATGGGGAGTTCCACGCACCTTACGACATCGCAGTAGACCTATCCGACAATGTTGTATATGTTACAGACAGGGATAACCACAGGGTTCAGAAATTTAGCATCTACGGCACTTATGAAGCCCAATGGGGAGGCATTGGCACAGCGGATGGGAAGTTTAATTATCCATACGGTATTGCGGTAGATGATTGGGGATACGTATATGTCGTTGACAATGGCAACAACAGGATCCAGAAATTCAACAGCAGCGGAACTTTTGTGGCCAAGTGGGGAAGCCTTGGATCAGGAAATGGAGAATTTATATCCCCGACCGGCGTAGCAGCTGAAGGTAGTTCGGTATTTGTAACTGACACAAGCAATGATAGAATTCAGAGATTTACCATGGATGGCATCTTTATCAGCGTCTGGGGAAGCGGCGGAACCGGAAATGGAGAATTCAGATCACCCACAGGAATAGTGCAAAGTTTCCCTAAAATATACGTAGTAGATTCAAATAACAATAGAGTTCAGAAATTCTCAGAGTAGCTGATAAATATAGCTAAAACAGGCAGATCTTTGCTACAGAAAGGGCCCCTTTGATGCTGTTCCTGAGCGCGGAAATAAGGAGCTTGTTGCGGGGGGGATATTCCAGCTCTTCATCTACCATTTTTTCCAGCTTCTGAAGCTCAACTTTGGCAGCTTCGGTCCCATCGCCTACCAGTCGGGCGATCTCCCGGATCACGACCTCTTCCAGTTCCGGTAAATACTCCGGTCTTCCAAGGCGTTCGATCTGTTCAAGAATTCCTATAAAATTGTCGATCTTAAATCGATCTTTGCTGGGATTCATGATCCTCCCTCCTATATATATATCGTCAAATTTTGGGTAAAATTTCAGTATTTTTGATGGTTGGGTTGCCTAAGAAGAGGCTGGGAGACCCGCCTACGTTGAAACTTCGGCGGGTAAACAAACCGTAAAAGTGGTCCCTCTGCCAGGGGTGCTTTCAACGTAGAGCGAGCCCTTGTGTTCATCAATGATCTTTTTGGAGATGGGAAGGCCGAGGCCGGTGCCGGCTTCCTTGGTGGTAAAGAACGGATCAAAGATCTTTTTCAGTTTTTCCCTGGGGATCCCGGGGCCGGTATCCGCAAAGGAAACCCTGACTTCCTTTTCAGCGTCGCCGGTATAGATCGAAAGATTTCCTCCCTTTTCTCCCATGGCCTGGACGGCGTTCGCGATCAGGTTCATGAAGACCTGCATAAGGCGGTTTGGATCTGCATTCGCTTTTTTGCGATGCCGGTAATCGGTCTTCACATAGATTTTATTTTTCTTGATCTCGTAACCAAGCAGGGCCACGGTCTTGTTCACCACTTCTTTGACATCCAGCGCTTTGAGCATTAATTCCCTGGTTCTGGAATAATCCAGAAGCCCCTCAACGATCAACTGCATGCGCTGGATCTCAGAGGGCAGCATCTCGCCCACGGATTTTTTGAATTCCGGATCATCCCATTTTCTATGCAGGACCTGGGCCACAGCGCTCAGATAGGTCAGGGGATTTTTGAGCTCATGCGCTATGCCTGCGGTGGTGGTGCCGATGGCCGCCAATTTTTCAGAGCGCACCACCCTTTCCTGTTGTTTTGTCAATTCTTCGTAAATGAAGGCGTACTCAACGCTGATGGTGGCCTGGTTGGCAAGGGTCCTCAAGAAGTTGATGTCCTCGCGTGAAAAGTCCTCATAATACGATTTCTTTCCCAGATTGATGGTGGAAAGCAGGGTCGGCTTTTTAAAATACTGGCTTTCAGAGATGCTGGGAATGATGAGCACCGCCTTGAGGCGCTTCATCTCCGAAGCGATCTTTTCGAATCTTTTTCTTTCTGATTCTGAGAGGGTTTCATCCCTCGATCCCCTTTCAACTTCATCCAGGGAGACCTCTCTCTTTCGCGAAAACAACGCTCTGATCAAAGCCGAATTACCAGCGATCGAATTTCCCACCAGCTCGCGCGCCTCTTTTTCTCCGGCGCGGATAACATAGGAATGGGTTTCCCGGTCAAGCACGGCCAGTGAGCATCCGGAAAGCCGCATGGCCTTGGTAAGCAGGTAGGGAGCCAGGCGGGCGTAGCGGTCGAGATCGATCATGGGTTGGGTCAAAGCATGGCTGTATTTATTAAGGATCCTCTGGTAGTCGTAGCGCACGTGGAAGAAGTATTTATCGACCAGCTCCTCAAC
>JAZFXQ010000002.1:0-6969 GCA_036448795.1 Candidatus Margulisiibacteriota bacterium
TTCTTTTTACCCTGATGGTCGATCCGATTGCGGCTCATATTACTGACAAGGCTGCCCGCGGGCAGAGAAAGGAAGGGGATGTCAGAACCGTGGTTTTTTACATAGTCTTGGGTAGGGTCGTGGGGACCTTGATCCTTTCACAGCTGCTTTTCATACCGGGGACTATTTATATTAAAGGCGTGACTCTCTTTGTAAGAGGGGTTTTCCTCAGATAAAGAATAATGAGAATAATCCGCCATCCAAAAAAGAAAAGACTAAAGGGATCCGTGGTTGCATTGGGAACCTTTGATGGGGTTCACCGGGGGCACCAAAAAGTAATCAAGCAGGCGGTCAGCTTTGCCAAAAAAATCGGGGTGGCTTCGCTGGCCATTACTTTCGATCCTCATCCTCAACAGCTGATTGTTCCAGAGCGCGGGCTGAGGTTGCTTACTACTCTCCGAGAAAGAGAAGAGCTGTTTTGCCAGTTGAATGTGGATGGGGTAGTGGTGGTCAAATTCAACAAACGGCTTCAAAAACTCTCCTATGAAGGTTTTGTGAAGAAGTACTTGGTTGATAAGTTGGGAGTGCGGAGGGTGTTTGTGGGGTTTGATTATGCTTTTGGTCGAGAAAGAAAGGGAGATGTATCGCAGCTGAGAAAACTTGGAAAAAAATACGGGTTTGAAGTGAATGTGATTCCTTCGGTTGCGGCTAATCACCAGGCCATCAAATCCAGAATGATCCGGGAGTTTATTAGCAGGGGGGATTTTTCAAAAGCCCTTCGTTTTTTAGGTCATCCTTATCAAATTACAGGGAGGGTCGTTAAGGGGTCTGGGCGCGGCAAAGTGTTGGGATTCCCGACTGCAAACCTGAAAGTGGATCCGCATAAGCTTATTCCTGCTCACGGAGTATATGCAGGAATGATTGGAAGAAAGAGATGCATAGTGAATATCGGCGCTAGACCGACTTTTGGAACAGACACTAGCACAGCTGAGGTGTATATTTTGAATTTCAAAAAGAATATCCGCGGCAAGACTTTAAAAGTTAATCTAACAAAGAGGCTTCGGGACGAAAAGCAGTTTTCTGATGTTGAAGAGTTGAAGAGCCAGATAAGGAAAGATATTGATAAAGTAAGGCTATTGTAAGTTCTGGGATTGTATGCTACAATCCCTCAGTCATGGTTTTAAAGAAAGAAAAGAAAGGGCAAATAATGAAAAAATACGCTCAGGGCAAGGGGGACACTGGTTCTCCCGAAGTACAGGTTGCTTTGTTGACAGAACGAATCAACCAGTTGGTCGAGCATTTAAAGAAAAACAAAAAGGATAATCACAGCCGTCGAGGCCTGCTCATGTTAGTTGGTCAGCGCAAAAAACTTCTCAATTACCTTCAAGGCGAAAATGAATCAAGGTTTCAGAAGCTGTCGGAAAGTTTAGGACTTAGATGATAAAAAAGGTAGAATTGGATCTGGGTGGAGGCAAGGTCCTCACACTAGAGACCGGGCGGATGGCGAAGCAGGCGAGCGGGTCAGTCGTGGTCAGGTTGGGCGATACCATGGTCATCGCGGCCGTGGTCATGTCAGATACCCCCCGGGCCGGCATTGATTTTTTCCCGCTCTTAGTTGATTTTGAGGAAAAGCTTTATGCCGCGGGCAAGATCCCCGGCGGATTTTTTAAGCGTGAAGGCAAGCCGACCGAAAGCGCTATATTAACATCCCGTCGCATTGATCGGCCCATCCGGCCTCTTTTTCCCAAGGGCTTCCGCAACGATGTTCAGATCGTGATCACACCGCTTTCCGTTGACCAGGATAACGCTCCGGATGTCCTGGCGATCATTGGCGCCTCAGCCGCTCTGGCTATTTCTGATATACCATTTGATACATTCATCGCAGCCGCGCGGGTGGCCAAGGTCGGGGATAAGTTCATTATTGACCCTACCATTGCTGAGATGCGGGATTCTGAGATGGACTTAGTGGTGGCGGGCAGCCAGGATAAAGTCCTTATGATCGAGTGCGGGGCAGCGGAAATTTCGGAAGCCGAGATCATCAAAGGCATCAAAAAAGCCCACGAAAAGATCAAGGAGATCACTAAATTACAGCAAAAACTGGCCAAAGAGGTCGGTAAGCCGAAGAAGAAGGTTAAGCTTTACGAGCCCAGCGAAAAGATCGAAAAATACGTGACGGACAAGGCGGCGGATAGGATCAAGGCTGCCTCGAGCACAACTGACTATGATAAACGCCAGGATGCGCTGGCCCAGATCAAGGAAGAGCTTGTCCAGGGCATCAAGGACGGCAAGGATGAGGAACTTAAAACACTGATGGAAGAGAGAAAAGCGGATATCGGCAACGTTATCGAGCAGATCCAGAAAAAAGTCGTTCGCAAGATGATCATGGAAAAGGATCAGCGACCGGATGGCAGGGGATTGAATGATATTCGGGAGCTTAACTGTGAGGTCGGTGTCCTGCCCCGGGTCCATGGCTCGGCGATCTTTTCGCGAGGCGAGACCCAGGTCCTGACTGTTGCCACCCTGGGCGCCCTGGGCGAGATGCAGAAACTTGATGGCTTAAGCCATGAGGAAAGCAAACGCTACATGCATCACTATAACTTCCCGGCCTTTTCGGTCGGTGAAGTGCGGCCTATGCGCGGGCCGGGCAGGCGCGAGATCGGGCACGGCGCCCTGGCCGAGCGCTCACTCTTGCCGGTGGTGCCTGACGAGAGCAAATTCCCCTATGCGATACGCCTGGTTTCCGAAGTGTTAAGCTCCAATGGCTCCACTTCCATGGCAGCAACCTGCGGCAGCACTTTGGCTTTGATGGATGCCGGGGTCAAGATCGATAATCCCGTGGCAGGCATATCCATTGGTCTGATAAAAGAAGGTGGCAAGGAGAAATTGATTACCGATATTCAGGGCATCGAGGATTTCCTGGGTGATATGGACTTTAAGGTTGCGGGCACCAGAAAAGGCGTTACCGGCATCCAGGTTGACGTAAAGATCGATGGCTTGTCCCACGATCTTATCGAGAAGACCTTCAAACAGGCCAAGGATGCCAGGGATATTATCCTGGACAAGATCGAATCCGTGCTGGGCAAGCCGCGCGAAGAATTGTCTCCTTATGCTCCGAGAGTCATGAGCATACAGATCAATCCTTCCAAGATCGGTCTGGTGATCGGTCCGGGCGGAAAAAACATCAAGAAGATCGTCGAAGAAACCGGAGCCGAGATCGACATTGAGGATGATGGCCAGATCTTTATTACTGCGGCTGATGTTGAGGGCGCAAAAAAAGCTCAAAAGATAATTGAGGACCTGACATATGAGCCGAAGGTCGGAGAAGTATATCTGGGAAAGGTCATGCGGATCATGGCCTTTGGCGCGTTTGTCGAGATCATTCCCGGAAAAGAAGGTTTAGTCCATATCTCACAGATCTCTCAGCAAAGGGTCGCTAAAGTGGAGGACGTCTTGAAGGTAGGGGATGAAGCGGTGGTAAAACTGGTTGAAGTCGATGATATGGGAAGGTTAAATCTTTCCATCAAGGCGGTTTCCCCGCATGAAAAAGAGAAGTTCGGTAAGGGTTGATCTCCAATGGATGCAACTACAGGCATAATCATACTTTTGTTTGTAGTGACGATTTTTTCAAGTTTTGGTGGAAACCAGGGCTACACTCGACCTTCTGCGCCTCCTCCAAAATTCTCCCAACCAGCTCTTCCAGTTTCCAAATCAAATATAGACCCAACTTATCTCGCTGTAGTAGGAGAAAACGCAAGATCTTCGATCCAAAACTATATTTGCAGATTTCGCAAGCCGGGAGAGGCTGTAGCTATTACTGACAGCATTATGCGCCATTCTCAAAAATATAATGTGAATCCTAAGCTGGTGGCAGCTTTAATTCGCCGTGAATCAGGATTTAATCCAAGGGCCATATCTTCAGCCGGAGCAATGGGGTTGGGGCAGCTTATGCCTTCAACCGCCAAGAGCATCGGAGTAACCAATCCTTATGATATTGATCAAAATGCCAAGGGAACTGTGCGCTACATGAAGTATTTGTTGGGGCGGTTCGAAAAATATAGTGACCAGGTTTCTTTTGCCCTTGCCGGTTACCTGGAAGGACCGAATGGAGTGGCACGCAGGAATGGGTACCGGAGCTCAACCGCTGCCTATATTAAGAGCATAATCAAGATTTACCACAAGATTTAAGGTTCCCCCTGTCGTAATCCCGACGCTTCCCTTCCCGCATCCCTCGTCCCTCACACCTTGAGACCTTGGCAATAAGATTGCTGCAAGCTTGGCATGCTGGAGAATCTCTCCAAAGAACAAAAGTTGATTATTCTGGGGTTGGTCCTGGTGATTGTGGCAGGGCTGGGAGTCATGGCCTTTCGTCATTTTGCTGAGGATGGACCCGAAGAAATTTTGATCGAAGAACCGGAATCACAGGGGAAAGTTCAAATTGAAAGAGCAGGACAGATCCTGGTGCATGTTGCCGGGGCAGTAAAACAGGAAGGGGTCTACAGTCTCAAATTTGGAGATCGGATAATCGATGTTTTAGAGCTGGCGGGCGGAGCGACTGCTTCGGCTAATCTTTCTTCCATTAACCTGGCGCAGAAGATCAAAGATGGGCAGAAGGTTCTAGTGCCTGTCAAACGTAAAGTTTTGGAAAGGGTATCCAGGACCTCTTCGGGGAAAGTTAGTATTAACACAGCAACTGAAAAGGAATTGTGTAAGGTTAAAGGAGTTGGGAAAACAACTGCCAAGCGGATAGTCGAATATCGGAAGACAAACGGTGCTTTTTCAATAATTGAAGATGTTATGAAAGTAAAGGGGATTGGGAAGGGGAAGTTCGGAAAAATAAAGGATGAGATTATTATTTAATTAATAAATATTTACCACAAAGACACTAAGGCACTAAGGGTCACTAAGAATTTATGAGATATTTGCCATTATCAAAGAAAGAAGAATATATTGCAAAGAGGCTGGTAAATGCAGCCTATATTGTACACAAGGCTCTTGGGCCTGGACTTCTTGAAAATGTTTATGAAATTTGTTTTTGTCATGAACTGAAAAAGGCAGGTTTAGAAATTAAGCGGCAAGTCCCGGTTCCAATTGAATATGATGGTATAAAATTTGGTGTTTCACTTCGCTTAGATGTTTTTATTGAAGATTTGGTTATTTGTGAACTGAAGGCAGCAGAATTAATGCATCCTATTTTTGAAGCGCAACTCTTAACTCATCTTAAATTAACGAAGAAGAGGCTTGGATTTTTGATAAATTTCAATGTTGTTAGAATTAAGGAAGGCATTAAACGAATGATCTTATAATCTTTGTGCCCTTTGTGTTCTTTGTGCCTTAGTGGTAAAAAAATGAACAGCCCTCTTATTTTCATAATAATTTCATATATTTTAGGAATCACTATCGGGAATAGTATTAGTTTCCCGATCTGGTTTTCATTTCTAATAATGATTTCTTTGCTGATTTTGACAGGATTTATGGTCCTATCTAAAAAAACCATTCGCTTATTGCTTTTGGCTCTTTTCTTTTTAATCGGATTCTTGAATTTTCAAATCAGAAATTTGCCTCCCACAAAAAGCGACATTTCGAACTCCCCGAAGAACAAATTTGCAACTTTAATCGGCCGAGTCGAGGATGAGCCGCGGATCATAGAGGATAGGATGTTTTTTACCCTGAAGGTCAGCGAAGTCAATGCCCAGAAAGCAACTGGCTTGGTTTCGGTGACTGCCAAGACTGCAGGATTAGGATACGGCGATAAGGTTGAGGTCAAAGGCAAGCTGGAGGGGTTGGAGAGTTTGTCTAACCCCGGAATCCTGTCTTTTGCGGATTTCTTGAAGAATAAAGGTATAAATTGTCAGCTTAGATCGATTCGATCTCCTCCCAGGGTGCTTTCGGAAAAGGGAGGAAACCTGCTTAAAAGATTGAGCATTTCATTGAAGAATCGACTTATAATTATTCCCCAGAAAACCCTTCCTGAACCGTATTCCACATTGCTCTCAAGCATCGTTTTCGGCTCCCGGGCGGCAAAGGCGCCGGTGGAGATCAAGGAAACCTACAAAAGAGCCGGGGTAGCGCACCTTCTGGTGGCATCAGGAATGCATCTTGGGATCCTGGTTGGGGTTTGCCTTTTCATTGTTCGCTCCACCAGATTGCCTCTCTGGGCAGGGATTTTGATCACCAGTGTAGTGAATTTTCTGTATGCCCTCATGACCGGCTTGGGGCCCTCTATCCTGCGGGCGGCGATCATGGCGGAGATCATGCTGGTCGGCCTTCTTTTTGAAAGGGAAAAAGAGGTTTACACCTCACTTTCTTTGGCAGCTTTTATAATATTATTGTTCAATCCAAAATATCTTTTTGAGGTGGGATTTCAACTTTCTTTTGCGGCTACCTGCGCGCTGGTATATATTTCGCCTATTTTTAATGAGAAGCTGAAGAATTATATGCCCAAATATATTGCTTCGCTTCTTTCGGTGGCGATTGCGCCTGTCTTGGCAACTTTTCCCATAACTCTTTACCATTTCAGCCAAACTTCTTTAATCGGAGTGCTGACTAATTTCCTGTTATTGCCTTGGATCGGGATGGTGGTTGTTCTGGGATTTGTTTCAACCGTTCTAGGAGCAGTTTTTCTTCCTCTGGGAGAGTTAGTGAACGGCGCCAATCTTATTTTGCTCTGGGCAGCGCATGGGATCATCACTTTTCTTGCTTCTCTTCCCTTTGCCCAGGTTTTCTCAGCTCCGCCAAAACTTCCATTAATACTTGGATATTATGCAGGTTTAGCCGGCATGCTTGAAGCCCTTCGGCGCGGAAGATTTCCGAGGATGAATAAATTTCGAATTGCAGTTATTAGCTTGGCGGTTGTTTCTATCCTTCTCTGGAATGCGGCTTTATCTTCTGCCGCCCGAGGATTAACCATAACTGTTTTGGATGTGGGTCAGGGGGATTCTATATTGGTGGAAAGTCCTTCGGGAAAAAAGGTCCTAATAGATGGGGGAGTTG
>JAZFXQ010000003.1:0-6169 GCA_036448795.1 Candidatus Margulisiibacteriota bacterium
CGGAAGAAATGCGGGAGTATTTACGATACCAGAAGAGGTATGGAGTTTGCCCACTCGGGCTTTAGATTTCTTGGATTTCTTGAGGATTTCGAATTTGAAGGTCACTATGTCATAATTCTAACATAGAGAAATCAAACCTGTATACCAAAACCCACGCCCAGTTTTTTTGCAAAATCTGCTCGCTGATTATAAATGCTCTCAGGCTCTTCTTTGCTTCCATCAACCAGCGCTTTGATGATCTCTTTCCACTCTTTTCGGCTGCGAAGCCTCATAAACTGTGAAGCTATAACCATGTCAGAAGCGCTATATTCATAATGATCATCATCAGTTTCCGAAGGATCTTCCACTTTTTTGCTGGTTGGAATATGTTTATATAAAGCTTCCGCAAGCTCCTCAGCAGTAGAATCAGGATCATAAAAATAAGCCAGGGTTCTGACCCTGCCAGAATGGGCGCCCCTTAAACCTTTCAGGTCAATTTGATCCAATTTGCTTTGCCGCGCAATGCGGTCCATAGCCTTATCGCCATGATCTTCTCCCTGGGCTATTTCGAACAGGACATCCACAGACGTAAAACTATGATCTACAACTAATCCAATAAATTCTTTTAGATTCTGCTTTGCCGCCAAAATATCTTTATCCCCTGATAGCAATGCATAGATCTTGCGAATATCATCCTTTGTCATCTGGGAAGAAAATGCTCGAAATAGCTCTTCGCATTGTTCTAGAAAGACGGAAGCCTTAACTGACACAAGTTTTGCAGCATGGGAAGCCCTGGGATGGAAAAGCAATTGAACAACATTGATCAGTCTGGGAGCCATTTCATCTATTTCTTCTTCGGTTAGACTCCCCGCTAACTTATCAAAGGCCTGGGTTCTGATCTCCGGCTGTCTGGAAGCCAACAAGAGTTCTTTCAACTCATTTATTGGCAAAACATCTTTGATTCTTTTAAAGGCCTTGACCCCAACCTCATCATCTCGAGCCAATTCCTTTAATTCTTCAATTGGCACCTTTTCACATAGAAGCAGGGCTCTCTTCTCGGTGTCGCTGTCCAGGGATAAATTTTTAATTTTCTCATAACCTAAGGAAGCCAAATATTTAGTACGGACACCTGTCGAAAGGAGATCCGCGTATCTTTGTCCTTTTTGAAGTTCTACTGGTTCCAACCCGGCTTTAGAAAAGGCATTCAATGCTCTCCAGGCCATCCCTGCCAAAGTTCGACGTTTTCGATTTAAATGGAGTTTTTCCCAACCTTGCCCCAGTCCAGCTCCCACGCATCCCCCCCCGCCTATTCCCCAGAATGCTCCATTGGCTATTTTCCGGCCGATTTCATTATCAATAATATTATCACAGACCCCCGGAAGAAAGGGAGAAAACACCGCTGCCAAGCCTGCGCAAATAAGCATGGTAACAACATAGGTTCCCTTATACGTTTCCAGAAATCTATCCAAGGAGGAAACTTCATGTCCAAGCAGATCATAAACTTCATCAAACTGCTTTCCTGATTCGAAGCGTATCTGGCTATGGATATCATCAAATGTGAGCGGGAAATCAGCAGAGCGTTCCCGGCTGGCATCGAATCCCTTGGAAAAAAAACTCCCCATGATCGCAGTCTTATAAAGCGCGGCACGAAATAAATGCTTAAGATCTTTTCCGCTGGTACCCTTATCTAAAGAAAGGATATCAACTCCTCTGGCATCCAAGCGCAAAGCAAGTTTTGGATGCTGGGCCAAAACATCTTGGATCTCTCCTGGTCCAACTTCTCCTTTTTGCGCTAATCCAGCTAGTTTTTTACTGGCCGCCCTGATACCCCAGGTCGGACCATGGAATATCCTGGTATATGCTTTTCCTACATTTATTATGCCTTCTGCACCAGCTCTGAAATAAACCGTGCCGCCCATTGATATCCTCCTTTAGACGTTATTATATCGGAGGATAAAATGGGAAATTTCAATAAATCTTAAAAAAAATTGAAGTAATTTGCTTAAACGATCAACATCGCATCCCCGAAGGAATAAAAGCGGTATCTTTTCTGGATAGCTTCCTGGTAGGCCTTCATTATGAAGTCTTTACCGGCAAAGGCTGACACTAACATGATCAAAGTCGACCGCGGCCAGTGAAAGTTGGTGATCATGGCGTCCACAACTTTAAATTTATAACCCGGATAAATAAACAAGTCCGTTTCCCCTTCGTGCCCTTTGTGCCTTTGTGCCTCCAGTGCTCTTACACTCGTAGTCCCCACCGCAACCACTCTTTTAGCCTTCCGAATAGCTTCAATGGTCTCTTTTGGCACCTCAAAATACTCAGAATGCATGTTGTGCTCTTCTATATTTTCGGTCCATACCGGACGAAAGGTCGCTAACCCAGTGTGCAGAGTTATATAGGCAAGCTTAACTCCTTTTGCCTTAACTTTTGCAAAAACATCAGGCGTAAAATGCAGGCCTGCCGTGGGCGCGGCTGAAGCCCCGGGGTGAATGGCATAAAGCGTCTGGTATCGATTTGCTAATTTGGAATTCGGATTTATGTACGGCGGCAGAGGCATCTCGCCTAACTCATGTACAGCATTCCAAAAATCACCCTTAGACTCAAATTCGATCAGCTGCTCCCCGGTCTCAAGTTTTTCTATAACTCGACCGATAAGTTTACCATTACCAAAGATGGCCCTTGAATTGACTTTTAAACGTTTCCCCGGCTTCACCAGGCATAACCATATCTGCTTACCGCTTTCTGCTTTCTGCTTACTGCTAACTAAAAGAACTTCAACCTTCGCCCCACCCTCTTCTTTGACCCCCACCAAATTGGCTGGGATCACTTTAGTGTCATTAAGAACCAGCAGATCTCCTGACTTCAGATAATGTGAGATATCGTAGAAATGTTTATGTTCGATAGCTTTGGTCTTGTGGTTGAGAACCATGAGCCGAGAGTGGTCCCGGATCGAAGCTGGCTCCTGGGCGATCAGTTCCTTTGGAAGGCTATAATCGAAGTCCGAAGTTTTTTGCATATCCATAAAAAATCGGGGCGGCGGGATTCGAACCCACGATCTCTACCACCCCAAGGTAGCGCCTTAGACCAAGCTGGGCCACGCCCCGTTTTATCTGCGCCAAACGATATTCATCAAAAGGGTCAGAACAATACTGACCAGGATCATGGTCGTGATCGGAACGAAGATGGTCATTTCTCCACGACGATAAACAATATCTCCCGGCAATCTCCCAAACCAGGGGACTTTGGCCACCAGAATGAAAAAGCCCCCGATCAGCACCAGGATGATGCCAAGGTATAAGATCATTCTCCCTAATGGTTCGACCGCCATCTTACTTTATCTCGAAGCGAACCGGTAGTTCAAACCGGCTTGCAATCGCCTTCCCACCCTGAGCAGCGGGGTTAAATTTCCACTGGGAAACTGCGGTCACCGCTGATTTATCAAGTTCCGCAACACCGGAGGAAGATTTAACTACAACCTGCTTTGGATCTCCATTCAAGCCAACATAAATTGACAGAATTGCTGTTCCTCCCAACCCCTGCTCCAGAGCAGTTGCAGGATAGTTCGGAAGAACTCGATAAGAGATCCTTGGCGGAAGGATCGGCAGTGGTACTGCAAGCTTGGGCTGCGGCATTGGTGCACTCACTGCTTTAGCTGCCTTAACCACCGTTCTTGCCTTAACGGCCGTAGCGGCCTTATGGATTACAACTTCCTCGCCCATAAAGACCGGCATGCTTTTCTGGCTTACAAATAAAGCCGGCCTCGAGATCAGATAACTAACCGCTATTGCCGCCACCAGGATCATTCCAATTGCAACCAGTGATACAGTCTTTGTTTTCATTTTTTCCTCCTCTTGCCCCGAGCTTGTCGAGGGGCTAAATTTTATAGCTTGCCCCTATATTATACCTTCTCCCGGGCATGGGGTAAACTAAAAATCACATCGAATTCCCAGCGTATATCTCCTTCCTGGCATGGGATATTCAATATTGGCATAGGTGATCGGGTGATTTCCCACCGCTTCACTATATGTCTCATCGAATAAATTATCAATCCCAAAATTCACATCAAAATTAGCAAGCTTTCTTGATATCCCAAGATCGACTACGGTATAAGCAGCAAGTTTAACTGTATTATAATTATCCGCATAGCGCTCGCCCATATGCTTTATCAGCAAGCTTCCGCCAGCATAATTTATGCCTGCGTTTAATTTGCTCTCTGGCACATAGCGGATGGTTTTACCTTCGGCCAGAGGATCAAAATCCTTCTTGTTCTCCGCCTTTTGCCAGGTAAAGTTTATAAATCCCCTGCCTCCTGCCCACAAGCTTTTCACAAACTCGAATTCCACCCCCCGCAAAGCTGCTTCTCCGACATTCTTTGCCCTGGTCTCAATCGTAGAGCTCATCCAATCCCATAATATCAGATCCGTTACGGATGACAAAAAATAATTAACTTTTGCATATGAGCCTTGACCCAATCTTCGTTCCAACCCAATATCAAAAGAAACAGCTTTCTCCGGCTTAAGGCTGGCGTTCCCAAACATCCAGCCATCGTTCCAGTAAAGCTCGTTCAAGGTAGGAGCTCTAAAAGCACTTCCTAAAGAAGATCGGATTATCAAATCCTTGGCTGGGTTAAAAATTATACCGATCCTGGGATTGACCGATTCACCCGCAACCGAATGTTTATCTCCTCGTACACCAGCTGTAATCGACAAGTCCTGTCTGGGCTGGAAAACATCCTGTACAAAAAGCGCATAATTTCGGATAGTGTGTTGACCAGACATAGTTCCATTTCCAGTATCCTCTCTGGCTTCAAGACCGTACAAGAAATCTCCCAATCCAAGTTTTAAAGTGTGCTGCCACTCAACTCCTGTTTGCCAGGCAAGATTGGTGCTTGCCCCCCAAATATAAGGATCAAGCTTCTGATCCAAGGCATTATGATAGACCTTAAAATTCACCTCCTTGTTCTTAATACTTAAAGCCAGGCGAGCATTCTTATCGGTCTGTCTATCATTTGGTTCAGTCGCAGAACCTGGGTCAGACTCCGAAGTGGGCACTCCCGGGACTCCCTTAACCGCATCATAATAAGCCAGATCTAACAATGTTTCCCAATTTCCAACTGGCAACCTAACCTTCCCTACAATATTCTTGCCCAAATAATCGCTGTTTGTCCTAAATCCATCTGACTTAAGATAGTTTGCTGAAAGCACAAAGCGCTCATCTGCAAAATTTGCTTTGTACTGTTGGGTTCCAAAAGAAGCCGCAGAAGCAAAGATGGATTTTTTGCTTTCCTTTGGGGATTTAGTAATTATGTTAATCACGCCGGAAATGGCATCTGATCCATAAACTGCTGAAAGAGGAGCACGAACTATTTCAATTTTCTCAATATCACCCGTAAGCAAATCTCCCATATCAAAGGTTCCTAAGAGCGGCGAATTAATGCGGCTGCCGTCTACCAAAATCAGGACCTGGGAAGCATTTGCTCCATGCACTCGAATAGTATTAACCGCGCCCAGATAACCGAAGGATTGCGAATCAATTCCCGCCACCAAACGCAGGGCCTCCCCAACTGTTTTAAAATTCTTCAATTCTT
The DNA here is from genome assembly GCA_036448795.1 of Candidatus Margulisiibacteriota bacterium. Lineage (GTDB taxonomy): Bacteria > Margulisbacteria > WOR-1 > O2-12-FULL-45-9 > O2-12-FULL-45-9 > JAZFXQ01. The sequence continues at coordinate 5,570 of JAZFXQ010000003.1, forward strand.
CCGAAGTTATAACGGAAGTATTCCAGGGGGACTGACTGATCAGCTGAGGCATCCGCGCGGCAGTCACCACCACCTCTTCCCCATAAAATCGCGGAACTTCAGCAACTGAGGACGCTGTGAGGGCAAATAAACAAACCAGCAAACTAGCTAACTTAATTTTCATCTCTATACTCCTTTCTATTTGATCGAAGTATAGAGTTCTCGGGAAAACTCTACTATTCCAGACAAGGCAGGACTAGAACCTGCAAGCTAACTATCCCTCTCCCGCTGAGTAGCTTATCTGGAACCCTCCACCACCACCACCATCTCACCCTTTGGTCTATGTTCTCGAAATTTTTCCAGCACATCACCCGCCTTTCCCCTGATAACTTCTTCAAATTTCTTGGTCAGCTCCCTGCAAACCGCAACCTGTCTATTCCCTAAAACTTCTTTGATATCCTCTAAAGTTTTGACGATCCGGTAGGGAGACTCGTAAATTATAATCGTTCCTTGTTGGGTTTTCAACTCTTTTAACTTTTTTGTTTTCTTTCCGGGTTTCTTTGGTAAAAACCCTTCGAAGACAAATTTATCGGTCGGAAGCCCAGAGACCGCCAGAGCGGT
>JAZFXQ010000004.1:0-6223 GCA_036448795.1 Candidatus Margulisiibacteriota bacterium
ATGGCTGAGATCCAGGAAGCGGCCAGCGCCCTCATCGGCACCCTGGCCTATCTCCTGGGAGCGGTGGCCGCGGTCAGTTTACTGGTGGGCGGCATCGGCATCATGAACATCATGCTGGTCATGGTCATGGAGCGTACGCACGAAATAGGATTGAGGAAGGCTTTGGGCGCGCAGCGTTCGGATATCATGATCCAGTTCCTGGTCGAGGCGGTCCTTATCTGTTTGTTCGGGGGAATTATCGGCATAATCTTTGGGGCGATCGTTTCCTGGGGGCTGTCTTCGTTCGCGAACTGGAACATCTATATTTCGCCGGGGTCTATTGCTCTCGCCTTCACTTTTTCAGTCGCGGTCGGCCTCATTTTCGGCCTGTGGCCGGCCTGGCGCGCGGCCAAATTATTGCCGATTGAGGCTTTGCGTTATGAATAATAGAGCAGGCCGGTAAGCCCTTCGATTCGTCGCTTCGCGCCTCTCTCAGGGTAAACCGGATTTGCTATTAGGCCAAAATCCTCAATATTTTACTCTTGACAAAGTCATATCGGCTGTCTAAAATAAGTTAGGTTTACCTAAGTTTAAAAGAAAGGGGATATCGATGTCCGCAAAAGAGACCATAGCGCTGACCGAGATGGGGATCGGAGAAAATGGGATAGTGGTTGATATCCTTGGGGGCAGGGGAGCTTTTCGCCGGCTGGAAGCCCTTGGCGTAAGAATCGGAAAGAAGATAACCAAAAAAAGCAGGGGCTTTTTGTGGGGGCCGGTAACGGTTCAGGTGGGAGGAACCCAAATCGGTATTGGTCATGGTATGGCTTCCAAGGTCATAGTAGAGGTTGAGAAATGAGAAAAATTCTGTTAATGGGAAACCCGAATGTTGGTAAAAGTGCCTTCTTTTCGAGATTAACCGGGGTGCATGTGATCGCTTCCAATTATCCTGGAACTACGGTCGAGTTTACCAGGGGATATATGCTGATTGGGGATGAGAAATGTGAAGTGATCGATGTTCCCGGCACTTATACCCTGGAACCCACCTGCAAGGCTGAAGAGGTTGCCTGTGAAATGCTCAAAGATGCCACCAAGAAAGCAGTAAAAGAGGGAGACGTGATCATCAATGTGGTAGATGCCACTAACCTGGAAAGGAATCTCTATCTTACCCTAGAGCTTATGGAACAAGGGGTTCCGGTTATTGTTGCCCTGAATATGTGGGATGACACCAAACACAAAGGGATCCACATTGATATAGAAAAACTATCCAAATGGCTGGGAGTTCCGGTAGTACCCACAGTAGCCGTTACCGGTGAAGGTTTTACCAGGTTGATCGCGGAGATTTATAAAGCACGTATTCCAAAGGTGCGCAAACATACCCTGGAGGAGCACTGGGAAGATATTGGTAAAGTTGTTAAAGAGGTCCAGCGGATCGAACATCGCCATCATACCCTTTGGGAAAGATTGCAGGATCTAACGATTCACCACGTAACCGGATTACCGATCGCATTTCTGGTTGCCTATTTATCCTTTAAAGTAGTTCGTTTCATTGGTGAAGGATTGATCGGTTATGTCTTTGAACCATTATTTGAAAATTTTTATACCCCTTTAATCATGAAATTGAGCGCCCTTTTGGGATCTACAGGTTTTTGGCATGATGTTTTAGTAGGGAAGTTAATAGAGGGGGGCATAGATTATATGCAGTCTTTTGGGGTCTTGACCACAGGTCTGTTTGTGCCCATTGCCGCGGTTCTTCCTTATGTTTTGTCTTTTTATTTTGTTTTGGGAATACTTGAGGATTCCGGTTATTTGCCCAGGCTGGCAGTGCTTATGGATAATCTTTTGCACCGCATTGGCCTTCACGGGTTTGCAATTGTGCCGACTTTATTGGCATTTGGCTGTAATGTTCCGGGAATTTTGGCTACGCGCATTCTGGAAAGCAGAAGGGAAAGATTTATCGCTTCAACCTTAATCTCCATCGGTGTTCCTTGCGCGGCTCTTCAGGCTATGATCATCGGGGTTTTAGGAGATTATGGGGGCGGCCCGGTGGCTATGGTATATGGAGCTTTATTTTTATCCTGGCTGGCCTTAGGTTTTATACTAAATCGATTCTTGCCCGGCTTCAGCCCTGAATTGCTGCTGGAAATTCCTCCCTATCGATTTCCACCGGCGCGAATCTTAATTAAAAAACTTTGGTGGAGGGTCAAGGGGTTTTTGCGCGAGGCATTGCCCATAGTTCTATTGGGTGTCTTTATTATAAATATCCTGTATGTTTTGGGGATTTTTGATTTTATTGCGAATTTTACTGCTCCTCTAGTAACCGGTCTGCTGGGATTGCCTAAGGAAGCGGTCACCGCGATTGTGATCGGGTTTTTGAGAAAAGATGTGGCGGTTGGAATGTTAGTTCCGCTTAAGATGTCTATTAGCCAGCTTATTATTGCCAGTGTGGTTTTAGCCATGTTTTTTCCATGCATAGCTACTTTCATGGTTTTTCTTAAAGAATTAGGTTGGAAGGACATGCTGAAAGCTACCGTTGTTATGATCTTTAGCGCTATTTTTGTTGGGACATTGCTCAATTTTATATTTTAAGTAGAATATGAAAAAGAAATTAACCCCAAATATGGAAAATTATTTAGAGACTGTTTTTGTTCTGCAAAGAGAACATGGGCATGCTCATGTAAGAGACATAGCGAAAACAATAAGGATAAAAATGCCCAGTGTTACCGAGGCCTTAAGGAAACTGAAAAAATCTAATTTAGTCAATTACGACCGTTATAATTCTATCACATTAACTCAGAGAGGAAAAAGTATTAGCCAAAAGGTTATGAAGCGCCATAAGATTTTATTTAAATTTTTGCATGAGGTTTTGGGAATTGACAAGAATATTGCCGAAGAAGATGCCTGTAAGATCGAGCATGTGATTAGTTACAAGAGCCTGAGAAGGCTAAACAAGTTCGTTGAATCGTCGCTGATTTGATCAGGATTTGCGCGGCATTCACCCCTTGCCAACCGCGACCACGCGGCACATGGGCGTATTTTATCACAAGTACTTGACAAATCTGAGGGGCAATTGTATAATGTGCATATGCACATATCAGATCATCCGATTATCAGCATACCGGAATATCAGAAGGGGTTTTCTTTATGACCCCCCGACCTCGAAAATGGAGATTCTGTCATCCTTTCAGCGGTGATATATTTTACAAGCCGAGAGGCGTGCCCATGGGCGCTCTGGAAATTGTCGATCTTGGTCATGACGAGCTGGAGGCCATGCGGCTCTGTGATTGCGAGGACCTTGATCAGGAAGAAGCGGCCAAGCGAATGAATATTTCAAGGGGGACGATCCAGCGGCTGGTCTATTCCGGCAGAAAAAAGATGCTCGACGCCATCATGAATACTAAAGCCTTGAGGGTCGTTGGCGGTGAACATATTGTTCTTCCGCCGCGTTGTTTTCCGGGAAGAGGTCGAAGATGGAGACACAGGGGAAGATTTTGAAATTAAATACTGCTGAAATTGAGGAAAACAAAAAGAGATTTCTTGAAAGGGTTTCTCTATATAAAAGCTATGGATATGATCAAATTAAGTGTCGAGAGTTTATTATCCAAAAAGCTGGTCCAATTAAAGGTGACGTTCTTGAAATTGGCACAGGAAAAGGATATCTGACGACCTTACTGGCAAAGAAAGCTGAAAATACAATTACGGTGGATATATCTAAAGAAGAACGACGCTTAGCAATCCTGAACGCTGCAGCCGAAAGGGTATTGGACAAAATAAAATTTAATGTTTGTGATGCGGCAAAACTTCCTTATGCTGATAATTGTTTTGATCTAGTCATTTCGGCAAATGCTTTTCATCATTTCGAGAATCCTTTTGCCGTATTACAAGAAATGATCCGTGTGTGCAAAAATAAATTGGTAATAACTGATTTCAACAAGGAAGGCTTTGAAATTATAAGGAAGATTCATCGGGATGAAGGCCGGGAGCACGAAGAACAACAGGGAGATTTCGGCATTCTAGGCGTATACCTCAAGGAGCATAATTTTTCTGTTAAAAGATTTGAGGAATATTGCCAGATAGTTTATGTTTCAGTGAAAAACAAAAAAGGGAGGTGAAACATTATGCCAGGTGGAGATAGAACAGGTCCTAGAGGAGAAGGTCCGGGAACAGGTTGGGGAGTTGGTGGATGTGTCCCGCGAGGTCGCGGCAGAGGTTTTGGTTGGGGTAGAGGACGAGGGAGAGGCAGAGGTTGGGGTTTTGGCCGGGCTTTTGGGGCAGTAAGAAATTTTTTCGCTCCTTACAGCGCCGAAGGGGAAGTGGAAGACCTTAAAGCAGAGCGCGAAGAGATTGATAGGCGTATTTCTGAAATAGAAAAGGAGAAAAAGTAAGATGAAAATAGCCATATCTACCGATAGCGGTCAGGTATCGGCTCACTTCGGCCGGTGCCCCGAGTTTGCGATAGTTGAAATTGAAGATGGGGTGGTTAAAAGCAAAGAAGTTATTAGTAACCCGGGGCACCATCCCGGCTTCCTTCCACAGTTTTTGCATGAACAAGGAGTCACTTGTATAATTGCTGGTGGTATGGGATTCCGGGCACAGGGACTGTTTGCTGAGAAAGGGATCGAAACAATAGTTGGAATTAGCGGAAGCGTAGACGAGACGATCAAGAGTATTTTGGCTGGAACGCTTAAAGGAGGTGAATCTCTTTGTCGACCTGGAGCTGGTAAGGGTTATGGAATTGAGAAAACAGAATGCGATCACCCAGAGGAGGATAAAACATGAAAGTTTGTGTAACTTCAACCGGAGATAATTTAGATTCAACAGTTGATCCAAGGTTTGGCAGATGTGCTTATTTCGTTATAGTTGATCCAGAAACTCTGGAGTTCAAAGCTATTCCTAATCCAAGCGTAGAGGCCCCAGGTGGAGCAGGAATACAATCTGCGCAGCTCGTGGCAAACGAAGGGGCTGAAGTGGTGGTAACCGGGAATGTTGGTCCAAATGCTTTCCAGACTTTAGCTTCTTTGGGAATTAAGGTTTACACAGGAGCGGAAGGATCCATAAGAGAGGTTGTCCAACAATATAAGGATGGAAAATTTAAAGAAATGGGTGGGCCATCTGTGCCTGGTCATTTCGGGACAGGAGGAAAAGGAAGATGAGCCCTCTATCTTCGGTTAATGCGCAAACGTTTAAGTCAGAAGTGCTTGAAAGCACCGTTCCAGTTCTAGTCGATTTCTGGGCACAATGGTGTGGGCCCTGTCTTATGCTTGGACCTGTACTTGAAAAAGTTGCGGTTAAATATTCAAATAGGCTGAAGGTTTTAAAAATGAATCTTGATGAAAACCGAGAAATAGCTTCAGATTATCAAATTATGAGTATTCCTTGTCTTATTATCTTTAGACGAGGGATGGAGACAGGAAGAATAATAGGATTTATGGATGAAAATAAATTAAGCGCAAAGATAGACGCCGTACTTAGTAAAGGAAAAATTTAGGAATCTAGCTAAATGTGAGCAAAATAAGTTTTGAAGAAATAGATAGGGCTAGAAAAACTCTTGAACTAGAAGATAAAGTAACTCTAGAAGAAATAAAAAGAGCCCATCGTCGTCTGAGCAAAAAGTGGCATCCGGATAAGTGTAAAAAGAAAGATAAAGAACTTTGTCATGAAAAAATGAAGGAAATAAATAAAGCCTATAAAATTGTTTTAAAATACATTGAAGACTATCGCTTCTCTTTTGCTAAAGAAAAAGTGATCGAAGAAAGTCCTGAAGAGCGATGGAAAGCGCAATTTGGTAGTGACCCTTTGTGGGGCACAGGTAAAGGTTGATTTTAGGAGGTGAACAAGAATGCCTAAGGGTGGAGGATTCGGGAGAGGTTTGGGTGGGAGAGGTCGGATGGGTGGAACAAGAGCAGGTGCTGGACCGGCAGGCTCTTGTATCTGTCCCAAATGCGGTAAAAGGGTCCCACATGGCAGGGGAGTTCCTTGTAACAGCATAAATTGTCCTGGCTGTGGGACTAAGATGGTAAGGGAATAAATGGTAGAGATTAGCCCTGAAGAACTGGAGGTCTGGTATCACACCCCTAAAGGAAGATTTGTAGATGTTTTAGAAAAAGAAGTAATTTCTGAGCTTTGCAAGATATGCCGCGGAGATAAAGTTTTAGAAATTGGCTGTGGAACCGGTCATTTTTCTGCTTATTTCGAAGAGTTAGGAGCACAAGTTATTGGGCTGGATACTTCACCTGACATGCTTTGT
>JAZFXQ010000005.1:0-15916 GCA_036448795.1 Candidatus Margulisiibacteriota bacterium
AACCGCCATCGCCTATTTCCTCTCTGAATCCGGCCTAAAAGATATCACTCTCATCGAAAAAGAAAAGCTTCTCGGAACCGCTGTCACCCAGTATTGCTCCGGCGGAGTAAGACACCAGTTCACCACCCCCATCAACTGCTTATTCTCAATTGAATCCATGAAAACCTTCAATGCCCTGGCCAGGGAAATCGACTATAAAAAATACGGCTATTTGATCCTGGATATACAGAAAGGGGCTACTGAGCCAAGAGTCAAGATGCAGAATGATCTGGGGATAAAAAGTGAAGTCCTAAACATCGATCAAATAAAAGAACGTTTCCCGTTTATAAATACAAAGGGTGTAATCTCAGGCAGTCTTTATAAAGAAGATGGGATCGCTGATCCTTCTATGCTACTTGCCTATTATGAGCGAAAAGCGAAACAGAACAGTGTTAAATTCTTAATGGAAACTAAAGTTACTAAACTAATTAAGGAAGATGAGGGAATAAGAGGGATTATGACGGATAAGGGAGAAATGAAAACTGACCGGGTTATTCTGGCTGCCGGGGTTCAATCTAAAGAGCTCGGGCAAACAGTTGGTCTCAATATTCCAATTGTAGACATGCGGAAATATGTATTCCAGATCGAAGGCTTCGATTTCGACTTTCCACTGGTGATGGAGGTTCCGACCAGCTGGTATATCAAAAAAGAAGGCAAAGATGCGTTGATCGGCATGTCAGGCAAAAAAGAAAAAATTGATTATGAAAAGCAGGAAGAAAGCATGACCGAAACAATTGAAGCCAGCATTAACCGCATACCTGAGATAGAAAAGAAAGGGATCAAAAAAACCCTGAGCAGTTTAAGCGACGAGACCCCGGATAAACACGCCATTATCGATATCCCACTACCCGGACTGCTTATCGCCACCGGATTCTCGGGGCACGGCTTTATGCATTCTCCGGCAACCGGAAAGATTGCTGCCAGCCTGGTCAAAGGTGAAAAACCGGTTATCGACATCTCAAAACTTAAACTCAAGCGCTCCCACATCAAAGAGACCATAGCCATCTAAAATCAATTAACAATTATCAATGACTCAATTAACAACAATGTATTAATTATTATAATAATATCGCCGAAGGCGATACATAGTTGTTAATTGTTAATTATGAAATTGTTAATTGTGTGGTATAATATAGTAGATGTCCATCCAGGAAAAGTGCAGGATCATCGATCACCAAAGAGTTGCTCCCCAACATTTCAAACTAATTCTTTCTTCAGCTTACATTTCTTCTCACGCAGAACCTGGTCAATTTGTAAACTTGAGGATCACAGAAAGCTATGATCCCCTGCTCCGCCGGCCCCTCTCTGTGCATCGAGTCGCAAAAGAGCACAAAAGATTCGAGCTACTTTATGAAGTGGTCGGCAGAGGGACCGAATTATTATCAAGACACAGCGTGGGATCCGAACTCGATATTTTAGGACCTTTAGGTAAAGGTTTTTCAATTGACAAAAAGAAAGAAATTGCCATTCTTGTTGGCGGTGGAATGGGAGTTGCCCCCTTACTCATATTTGCAGATGAGTTAAAAAACAAAACGAAAGCGATCTATGTATTGATCGGAGCCACAACCAGGGATCGAGTGCTTTGCGAACAGGACTTCAAAGGCGTAACTGACCAGGTTCTGATCTCAACTGACGATGGAAGCTATGGAAAGAAGGGATTCGTCTCGGATGTCCTGTTAGATTTTATCGATAATCAACTTACAACTCACAACTTTCAACTTTCTACTATCTATGCTTGTGGACCAAAGGAGATGTTAAAAGCTATAGTAGATATCTCCTTCCAAAAGAAAATCGACTGCCAGGTTTCCATGGAGCAGCACATGGCCTGCGGGATCGGGACTTGCTTGGGTTGTGTTATAAAAACTAAAGATGGATACAAAAAGGTCTGCGACGAAGGTCCGGTTTTTGAAGGAAAGGAAGTAATATGGCAGGACTAGAAACTGAGATCTGCGGAATTAAAATGAAAAACCCGGTCATGGTGGCCTCGGGAACCTTTGGCTATGGGGAGGAAGCTTCGAAGTTTATTGATCTGGACAAACTCGGCGCAATTATCACCAAAACCATTACCCTAAAACCCAGAGAAGGCAATCCCCCGCCTCGGGTGGCTGAGACTTCATCTGGAATGCTTAATTCGATCGGTCTTCAGAACAAAGGAGTCAAAGACTTCATCCAAAACAGTCTTCCCTTCCTTTCCAAATTTAAGACCCCGCTCATCGCCAACATTGCCGGAGACTCTGCCAAGGAATATGCTGAACTGGCAAAGTTCTTAAGCAAAGAACCATTAGTCAAAGGGATCGAGGTCAATATCTCCTGTCCGAATGTTGAAAAAGGCGGGATGTTCTTTTGTTTCGACCCAAAAGCGACCCTGGAGCTGGTCAAGGCTGTCAGAAAACAGACCAGCCTGCCGCTCATCGTAAAATTATCTCCCAATGTAGCCGACATAGCCCTGATCGCTAAACAGGCTGAACAAGCAGGCGCAGATGCGGTTTCATTAATTAATACCGTACTAGGGATGTCAATTGACATTGAGACCCGTGACTCGAGGCTCGGGACAAAAACCGGAGGACTCTCCGGTCCAGCCATCAAACCCATTGCTATCCGCATGGTCTGGCAGGTTGCCCAGATTGCTAAGATCCCGATCATCGGGGTCGGCGGGATCATGAGCGGAGCGGATGCGATCGAATTCTTTCTGGCAGGGGCTTCTGCGGTTCAGGTTGGAACCGCGAATTTTGTGGATACTCAGGCGCCGATCAGAATAGTCGAAGAGATCAAAGACTATTTAACCAGAAATAATATTAAAAACCACAAAGATCTAATCGGGAAAGTTAAGCTTTAAGCAGCTCTTTCAAACGCAGAGCATTCCTAACCGCGTAACCGCTCGCATCATTATTGAAGTAAACGTAAACCGATAATTTCTTTTTGAGAAATCCTTCGATCTGTTTCGCCAGATCCTTGAGCTCTGAATCCGCGTAATTGCTTCCGTACAGGATGGTTCCCCCATGCATGCGGATATAAACCACTGGACCGGTAACTTTATCCGGACAATCGATCCCGGGCATGCTGTAGATGCAGAAATTGAGCTTGTTTTTCTTAAGGATAGAATAGATCTCTTCGTTAAACCAGCTCGTATCCCGAAACTCAAAGACATTTACATAATTTTTGGACAAATTTTCAGCAAAATCCTTGAGTCTCTCTGCATTTGCTTTCCATCTTGGCGGCAGCTGATAGAGGATCGGACCCAGATTCTCTTTTAAAAGTTTAGCCCGGCTCATAAAAAGCTTGGCCGAAGCCTTTGCCTTGTTCAGTTTCTTGATATGCGTGATAAAACGGTTGGCTTTGACCGCGAAGACAAATTTCCTGGAAACACGCTGGTTCCACTTCTTGAAAGTTTCAGCTTTTGGAAGATGATAGAAGGTATTGTTGAGCTCAACCGTGTCAAAATATTTCTGGTAATGGTCAAACCACTGGCTTTTGGAAAGATCCTTAGGATAGAAAACACCCTCGCCCCAGTGATCGTACATCCAGCCTGAAGTGCCGATGAAAAGTTTCTTAGACATTATCCCAGGTAAAGACTGTTAGTGGAAAAATTAGGGTCGCTGGTAACGTTAACTCCTAAGCGCCTTAAGCCTGCCTCGTCCCCCGGGGTGGGCATATGGGTAAGATGGACCTCGCAACCTCGAAGTTCTTTTAATTTCTCCATGGCTAATTGGGCAGTAGGATTCGTGGTCGCGCTCATGGCCAGAGAGATCAAGGTCTCCCCCAGATCCAAACTGACCGCTTTTGCGTTCAGAACGCTCTCCTTAAGATTGCCTATTGACTCTATTATGGTGGGCGACAAAAGGTGAATCTTATCCGGGATCTCCGCCAGTTTCTTGATGGCGTTCATAATAAGGCTGGATGATGCGTGCATAAGAGAAAAGTTCTTGCCGGTGATGATTGAGCCGTCCGCAAGCTCCAGGGCCGCTCCGCAAAAGAAACCCTCATGCCCTTTTTTCTTTTTCTCTCCTTCGATCGCGGCCTTTCTGGCTGCGGAAACCACCACTCTATCATCCGGCTTGACCCCGACCTCGCTCATAAGAAGCTCGATCCTTTCCGTTGTTTCCTTATCCGCAAAGCCCATCATATATTCACAGGCATATCTGAAATATCTCCTGATGATCTCCTGTCTGGCAGCTTTTTGCACTACCTCGTCATCAACAATCCCAAAACCAGCTTTGTTGACCCCCATATCGGTGGGCGATCTGTAAACCGGCTCAGAACCAGTGATTTTTTCTAAAATCCTTTTGACTACAGGAAAAGCTTCAACATCGCGGTTATAATTAATTGCTATTTTTCCGTAAGCTTCAAGATGAAAGGGATCAATCATATTGAAATCCCTTAGATCCGCGGTGGCTGCCTCATAAGCGATATTGACCGGGTGTTTGAGCGGCAAATTCCATATGGGAAAGGTCTCGAATTTGGCATATCCGCTTTTTATGCCCCGCTTGTAATCATGATACAACTGTGAAAGACAGGTGGCTAATTTACCGCTACCCGGACCAGGACCGGTAACCACCACCAGAGGTTTTTTTGCTTTGATATACTGGTTCGCGCCATAACCCTCATCGCTTACGATCAGATCGACATCAGTTGGATAGCCCTTGGTGAAGGAATGGGTAAAAACCTTTATGTTCCTGCGCTCCAACTTATTCTTGAATATGCGCGCGGCCGGCTGATCCGCAAAGCGGGTTATGACCACCGCCAGCAGATCAATCCCCCATTCCCTCAGATCATCGATGAGCTTGAGCGCCGCCACATCATAGGTGATCCCAAAATCCGCTCTCAGTTTTTTTCTTTCGATGTCGCCCGCATATATGCAAAGCAGTATCTCTGCTTTATCCTTCAATTTTTGCAAGAGCCGCACCTTGATATTGGGATCAAAGCCGGGCAGGACCCGCGCGGCATGATAATCGAAGATAAGTTTCCCGCCGAACTCAAGATAGAGCTTGTTATCAAAGCTCTTGACCCTCTCAATTATGGCCTGCGACTGCTCTCTTAGATATTTCTCATTATCAAAACCTGTTCTGTTTCCCATGAATTAGACCTACCCTCCAACTGTTTCTTCTTCAATACTCCTGGGCACCCTGGTGATCTTTACCCGGGTGATCCTCCGGCGAAGGATGCGCTCCACACTTATCGAAAGGTCCTCATAGCGCGCCGTATCTCCCACCGAGGGGGCCTTCCCCAGCTCCGCAAAAACAAAACCTCCGATGGTATCATACTCTTTTTCTTTCTCTGGAAGATTTAATTTTTGCCGGTCATTCAGATCCTTGATCGTAAATTTCCCATCCACAATAAAGGTGTTTTCATCGACTTTTTCGATCATCTTTTCTTCGCGTTCAAACTCATCATGGATCTCTCCCACGATCTCCTCGATCAGATCCTCCAAAGTCACCAATCCCGAAGTCATGCCGTACTCATCAACAATGATTGCCAGATGGGTTCGGGCAGACTGCATCTCATGCATTAGTTCTGGAACCTTTTTGGTCTCCGGTATGAAGACCGCCGGTCGCAACATATCCCGTATATTTGCAGCTGCTCCGGTCTTTAATAAGTCTTTAGCATAGATCACTCCGATTATATTATCCAAATTTGTCTCGTAAACCGGGATCCGGGAATGACCGCTTTCTATAATCACTTTGACAACATCAGAAATCGGTTGGTCCGCCTTGACCGTTGTGATGTCCGGTCGCGGGGTCATGACTTCCCTGACTATTGTTTCCCCAAACTCAAAAATAGAAGTTATCATTTCTCTTTCCTCTTCCTCGATAACCCCTTCCTTTTCTCCAGCCGCAAGTATCAATTTAATTTCTTCCTCGGTAACAAAGGGCCCCTTTTCTGGGGCTTTTCCTCCAAATAAACGGATAATAGGACGGCTCACAAAACCGATGAAGTAAGCTATAGGCATAAAAATCACTCGTAAAACAAATATAATCGGAGCCGCAAAAAGAGAGAAGCTTTCCGCATTGCGGATGGCGACGGTTTTAGGAGTAATCTCTCCAAAAACGAGGATCAGAAAGGTCATGATGCCGGTCGCCACCCCAACCCCATAAGCTTCGCCACCCCATCCCCTATCCACAAAAAATCTAATGGCTATTGAAGTCGCTAAAGCCACGGCAGCGATATTAACCAGGTTGTTGCCAATCAAAATGGTGGATAGAAATTCGCTCGGATTTTCCTTGAGCTGCCTGACCAGCCGCGAACCCGCCTGCTTCTGCTCGACCATGCGGCTCACCCGGATGCGGGAGAGTGCGGTCAGCGCCGTCTCAGATGCAGAAAAGAACGCCGATAATAAAAATAAAATTATAAGCGCGATTATTTCTTGCATTTTATATGAACCTCGGGATAAAAATTAGGCATCCCACCACCACTGCCCCCACACCTGCCAATAGCACTGCTGCCGCAGCCACGTTCTTGGCCAAGGCGGCTTGTGCTCTATGCCCGGGCGAAAGGATGTTCACCAGCTCCTCAATAGAGGTGTTCACCATTTCGGTCACGATCACCCCAAAAATGGTCACCACTAAAACAGAAAGCTCTATCACACTCACTCTTAGCCAGACCGCAGCCCCCAAAACTGCCAGACCAACAAAAAAATGGATCCACAGGTTGCGCTGGGTCTTTATGGCGTGCTGTGCCCCGGCTTTAGCGTATTTAAAGCTTTTGATAAACTTTTTCGGCACGCCTCATCTCCTTCCCATGTTTATAACCAATCAGATGTAAAACACCATGAACTGCTAATCTCTTTAACTCTTCTCTATAACTCACCCCAAAACGCTCCGCATTTCTCTTAGCGGTATCTGTTGATATGGCAATATCTCCCAGGATGCCTTCCTCTTTCATGGGAAAGGCCAGAACATCGGTGGCCTTATCCTTTTTTCTGAATTTCCGGTTTAGTTTTCTAATTTCTTTGTCGCCCATCAAAACCAAGTTAATTCTGCCCCTTACCCTTTCCTTTTTCAAAATCCTTATTATCAAAGGCTGAAACATCAGAGCATCTTTATCTCTGCCCCCACTTTCCCCAACTTCAGGCCCAGATCCTCATAGCCGCGCTCAATGTGGTGATCCCGATCTTCAATCAAAGTTTCTCCCTTAGCGGCCAAGCCCGCCAAAATAAGTGCGGCTCCGGCCCGAAGATCAGAAACCTTAATGGGGGCACTGGAAAGTCCTGAGACCCCGCACACGATCGCGCTTTGACCCTCCAGCTTGATCTCCGCTCCCATGCGGTTCAGCTCATGGATATGCATGAATCTGTTCTCAAATACGGTCTCAGTTACAACTGAAGTCCCTTTAGCCAAACACAAAAGAGCGGTGAGCTGCGGCTGCATATCCGTGGGAAATCCGGGATAAGGCATGGTTTTTACATCCACCGCTTTTACCCCGTCTTTGGCGTTAACCCTTATCTCGTCTCCAGCCACTTCAACCCTTATTCCGGTTTCCTGAAGTTTTCTTAAAGTTACCTCGATATGCTCCGGGACAATTCCTTTTATTTTCAAATTGCCTTTGGTCATAGCTGCCGCGATCATAAAGGTTCCGGCTTCTATTCGGTCAGGGATAATTCTGTGCTCAACCGGTGCAAGCTGGGAGACCCCAACGATCCTTATCTCTTCGGTCCCTGCCCCGGAAATTCTTGCTCCCGCCAGATTGAGAAAATTCGCTAGATCTGCCACCTCTGGTTCACGCGCAGCATTCTCAATAATAGTTTGGCCCTCAGCCAGAGTGGCGGCCATCATGATCGATTCGGTTGCGCCTACCGAAGGAAAATCCAGGTAAGCCCTTCCACCCTTGAGTTTTTTTGCTTGAACGTTGACAAAGCCGTGCTCCATGGTAACCTTTGCGCCCAGCGCTTCCAGACCCTTGATATGCAGATTCACCGGCCGGGAGCCGATAGCACAGCCACCGGGAAGAGGCACCCTGGCTAATCCTTTGCGCGCCAGGATGGGACCGATCACAAAAAAGGAGGCCCGCATCTTGGTTACCAGCTCATAAGGAGCAACATGTCTTACATTATGGTTCCAGACTTCAACCGTGTTGGGCTGTGAACCGGAATATTCGGCACGCATACCCAGCGCCCGCAAAACCCGGATAATGGTTTTTACATCCAAAAGGTTAGGAACATTGCGGATCACGGTCTTCCCGGGCAGAAGAATGGTCGCTGCCAGCACTGCCAGAGCTGCATTCTTGGATCCGGAGACCTTAACTTCTCCTTCTAATTTTTTTCTCCCTTTAATCAATATCTTACGCATTTAAATTAAACTCCTCCGGCTTTCGATCCACCACTCCAAAATAATAAAGAATGGCCTGCACGATCCTTTCAGCGGCATGGCCGTCCCCGTAGGGATTGACAGCTTTGGACATGCTCTCATAGGCCTCCCGGTTCACGAGCAGCTTGTTGGCTTCCTCAAAAATAATTTCTTGATTGGTCCCTACCAACTTCACGGTTCCAAAGGAGACCGCTTCCGGTCTCTCGGTTTTTTCGCGGAGAACCAGGACCGGTTTTCCCAGAGAAGGGGCCTCTTCCTGGATCCCGCCCGAATCCGTCAGAATTATATAAGATTCCTTCATCAAATGCACAAAGGGTTCATAATCCAGAGGCTCAATTAATTTCACATTATCAACCGTTTCCAAACTTTCCGAAACTACTTCCCGGACCATAGGATTTTTATGAACCGGAATAACCATCTCTATCTCTCTGCGATGAACCTGCGCCAAGCGCAAAAGTGCAGAGCAAATATTTTTAAGCGGTGCTCCAAAACTCTCACGGCGATGAGCAGTTACCAGAACCGCCTTCCTCTTCGGGTTTAGATTTATACCCGCCTGCTTCAAATCAAAATTCCTCTTTGAAACTGCAAGCAGGGCGTCGATCACCGTATTTCCGGTGAGAAATATATTGCTTCGAGATGACCCTTCTGCGAGCAGATTAGAAACCGAGGTCTGGGTGGGCGCAAAATGAAGATCCGCCAAGGCCGTGGTTAACCTGCGATTGATCTCTTCCGGAAAGGGACGCCACTTATCAAAGGTGCGCAGCCCGGCTTCAACATGCCCGAGCGGGATCTTAAAATAATAGGAAGCCAGGCCCGCGGCAAAAGTGGTTGAAGTATCACCCTGCACTAAAAGCATATCCGGTTTTTCACGGAGCACAATTTCCTGGAGCCCTTCCAAAGACTTAATAACAATGTTGGCAATGGTTTGGTTTTCTTCCATGATGCCCAGGTCATAATCCGGCCGGATATCAAAAATGCGCAGGACCTGATCCAGCATCTGGCGGTGCTGGCCCGTGACCACGATCACCGGATCCAGCATGTCCGGGTATTTTTCGACCTCCTTGATGACCGGGGCCATCTTAATGGCTTCCGGCCTTGTGCCAAACACAAACATTATCCGTTTTCGATTTATCATTTCTGCAGCGCCATTACCAGAGCAATAAAACTCAAAAGAAAACAAGCGATGTATATAGCCAAGACCGCCTCTCGCTTGTTGAACCCTGCCCGGAGCAGCATGTGATGAATATGCTTATCGTCCGCTTCAAAGGGATGCTTGCCCGCTTTTAGTCTCCGCCCAATCGCAAAAAGGGTGTCAAAGATCGGCACCCCCAGAATAAGCACCGGAACAATCAGTGCTACCACCAGGGTGGTTTTTAGAACCCCAATAATGGAAGAGGCTGCTAAAACAAAGCCCAGGAACATGGAGCCCGAATCCCCCAAAAAGATCGAAGCCGGAAAAAAGTTGAAGCGCAGAAATCCGAGTGCCGCTCCAAACAAAGCCAGCATCAAAATAGCCGCACCTAACTGATGGGTCCGCAAGGCTACAAAGAAAAGGGTCAGGGATGAAATGGCGGTTACTCCGGCAGCCAATCCATCCAGACCATCGATCAAATTTATGGCGTTCGTAATCCCCACCACCCAAAGGAGTGTCAGGGGTATGGCAAAAATCCCGATCGGCCATATTCCATTAAAGGGGTTGGTAATGAAAGTAATTCCGACCCCGAAATAAATGACCAGCAAGGCGGCTATAATCTGCCAGACCAGCTTGGTGGTGGGACGAAGATTTTTTATGTCATCCCGCATCCCCACCAGCATCAAAAGGGTGCTTCCCAAAAGTATCCCCAAGATCATCTGTAAATCAAACTTTATCCCGCTGAAGCTGGACAGAATAAAAGCAGACCCAACCGCCGCCAGAAATCCGATATAGATCGCCAGGCCCCCCAAACGGGGAACGGGCAAGATATGGATTTTCCGATCATTTGGGATATCAACCGCTTTAACTTTGGAAGCGATCATCTTCACTACTGGTGTGGCTAAGTAGGTCACAAGAAAGGCCACTAAAAAGGTCAGGAGATAAATAAGCATTACGGGTTTATATTTTATCACATCTCCCGCGCTTGTTCAAACCCTTTTTTTGTGATAAAATTTCACTCCAAGCATGGTTGAAAAAACACTCCAGAAAATAAGAGCGATCGAAGAAAAAGCTGAGGAAATCGTTAAGCTTGCCCATGAATCCTCGGTTGTGAATCTTAAAAAAAACCGGGAAAGACATACCCAAGAATTAGAATCATTGGAAAAACAGTCCAAAAAAGAGGAAAAAGACCTTTTAGCGTCGTCTCAAGAAGAGGCCCAAAAGGAAGTAAAAGTAATTGGGGCGGATTCCAAAAAGGAAATTGATGAGTTAAAGAAAAAGTCCCTCCCCAAAACGGCCCAGGCCAAAAAGGAAGTTCTGCGATGTCTATCGTAGAAATGCAAAAAATCCATATTGTTTCCGTTCGAGAGCATAAGGACCAAATATTAAAATGCCTCCAGAAAAACGAAGTTCTCGATATCCAATCCGTAAGCGAAGCTGAAAGTTTGCCCATTTCTGCGGAGGAGCTCAGTAAATATGAATACCATCTAGCCGAAATAAAATCAGCCATCACTTTTCTGGAATCCGCCGGACAAATAAAGAGAAGTTTTATCGAAACCTTTATCCCTCCCAAGGAAGAGATATCCGAAGAAGAATTGGTCCAAACCTGCCGGGAATTTAAATGCCCTGAAATTGTTAAAAAATGCAGCGAGCTCGAAAATCGACTGGCCAACCTGAAAAACCTGAAAATCAAATTGCAGACCGAGCATGACAAGCTTTTACCCTGGCGAAAATTCGAAGTTCCCCTCAACACTTTAACCTGTACGGTCAAAACCTGCGTTGTCCTGGGGTCCATAAAAACCAAACTGTTTAGAGAATTCAAAAACAAGATCGAACGAGCAACTGAAGCAGTAGAGATCAAGCTGGTAAATAAAACCAAAGAAGGGACCTATTTGGCTATGGTTTATTTGGCAGCCCAGGCCCAATTCTTTGCAGACCTGCTTTCAAAGACCGATTTTAATCAAATCACCCTTCCTATCACGGAAAACATTCCCAAGCAAGAGATCACGCGCATAGGCGTCCTTTTGAGCGAAATAGAAATTGAAACCAAGGAAATCCTGGCTGAGGCCCGAGGCCTGGGACGCCATTTGATCAGATTAAAATACATGTATGATTATACCCTGGAGAATAAAGCAGGCCTTGAAATTAAACAGAAACTGGCAGACACAGATTATACCTTTATTATCGAAGGGTGGATCAAGAAAGCAGATTTTAACAAGCTCAAACAGCAGCTCTCCAAGGTAACCAATGAATCGGAGATTTTTAAGATAGAAGCAGCTCCCGGAGAAAAACCGCCCATAGTTCTTAAAAATCCGGCTATTCTTTCCCCCTTTGAACTGATCACCAAGATCTACGGCACCCCCCGGTCCGAAGAATTTGATCCATCCATTCCTCTTTCCTTTTTCTTTGCGCTTTTCTTCGGCATCTGTCTGGGTGATTTCGGCTACGGCCTGATTTTGGCTGCGGTTTCTATCTTTTTTCTGAAAAAATACAGGCTTCCGGAGGGGGGCAAAAAACTCTTTCAGCTTTTCCTGCTGGGGGGAGGAGTCTCTGCCCTAGTTGGGATTTTAACTGGATCTTACCTGGGATTAAGCCCTGAGCAAATCCCGGCGGTCCTGCTGCCCTTAAAAAATTTTTTAAGCTCGATCCAGATTGTTGACCCGGTAAAGAGCCCACTTACCATGCTTGTTTTATCGTTAACCCTAGGAGTTGTTCAGATCCTTTTTGGAATATTTATACAAATGCTGCAAAGAATAAAAAACAAGCAGATTGTATCAGCAATCCTGGATGATGGGCTCTGGATATTTTTCTTGGGATCCTTAGTCTTTCTAATTGTATCGAATGCCCTTTCTCTGCAAACTGTACAGATCGCTTCCAGGATGAGCCTCGCTGGAACAGTGGCATTGGTGCTTACCCAGGGCCGTCACAAGAAAAACATTCTGCAAAAATTCTTTAGCGGCCTTTTAAGTCTATACAAAGTCTCGGGCTACATGGGGGATACCCTCTCCTATTCCCGCCTCCTGGCCTTAGGAATGTCCACCACCATCATTGGATCGGTAATTAATCTCCTGGCGGGGATGGTCAAGGGGGTCCCGGTCTTAGGCCTATTACTCATGATGGCTCTTTTGATCTTTGGGCATCTTTTCAATTTGTTGGTTGGAACTTTAGGTGCTTTTGTACACTCTACCAGGTTGCAAATGGTTGAGTTCTTTAGTAAATTTTATGAAGGAGGTGGGAGAGAGTTTCGTCCCTACAAAAGGGAAGCGGAGTATACTATTCTAAGGAGGTAAAATCATGGAACTTGGTTTAGCATTAGCGTTAGCAGGAGTGGCAGTGGCCGTATTTTTAGGAGGCATGGGTTCAGCCTGGGGGGTGGCCATAGCCGGGCAAGCAGCTGCAGGGGTGCTGACGGAAGATCCCGATAAATTTGGCAGGCTTCTGGTAATGGTTGCTCTGCCAGGAACTCAGGGTTTTTATGGTTTCTTAGGTGGATTTTACATCATGATGAAGATCGGACTTTTAACCGGGGCAGTACCTGTTTCTTCAATGGCAGGACTGCAGTTGCTTTTCTGTGCCCTTCCAGTCGGCCTGACCGGTCTTCTCTCTGGAGTTTACCAGGGTAAGGCCTCTGCAGCCGGGATCCATCTGATCGCTAAACGACCGGAAGAGATGGGGAAAGCCATCATTATCCCGGCCATGGTCGAGACTTATGCGGTTATTGGCTTGCTGGCAACCATTCTTATGGTGAGCGGGATCTCTCTCTAAAGGCATGTCTATCCAGGAAATCGAAAAAAGAATAATCAAAGAGGCGGAAGCGGAAGCTTCTAAAATAAAAAAAGATGCACAAGAGAAAATCCAGCAGCTCGAAAAGGTGCATGCCCAGAAAAAAGAAGAGATCAGAGCGGGGCTTACGCGGGAAGCTCAGCACAAGGCCGAAGAGGTCAAAAAATCCTATTTAGTTCCGGCCAGACTCAAAGCCAGGAAAGCCCTGCTTGAAGAAAAGCAGAAGATCCTGGGCAAGATCTACAATGAAATAAAAAGGGAGAAAAAACTTTCCGCGGCGGAAATCGGCAAGATCCGGGAAGAAAGCGAAATTAAAGCCGCTCATATTCTTTTTGGAGCACAAAAATGAACGAACATTTTTATGGCGTAGGAAGAGTAAGGGCTTTGGAAGCCAGGATGCTCACCCAGGCCCAGATCGCACGCATGGTCGCTGCAGCTGATTTTGAGTCTGCCTTCGGGGTGCTCTCGGAAACACCCTATGCTGAGAACCTTCCCAAATTAGAACCGGCTTTCGATTTTGAGGATCTCTGTGACCTGGAACTCCTTTCACTTAAAAATCTGATGGATCACCTGGCGCCCGAAAACGAAACCCTGAAAGCCCTCTTTAGAAGGTACGATTATTTGAACCTGAAAATTCTAATGCGAAGCTACTTCAGTCAATTCGAAGGAACAAAACTCTATTCTAAAGCAGGGACTATCAGTTTTGATAATCTAAGGCTTTACATTTTTGAAGGGATAAAAGAGATCGATGATAAAGAAATTTTGGAAGCGATTGATGATGCCAAAAGATTATACGAACAAAATAAAGACCCTCAAAGCCTGGATCTATTCCTGGATAAACATTATTATTCCTATCTTAAGCAGATCTGCCAGAGCTCCCCTTCCCCGCTTATAAAAGATATGGTTGATCATCAGATCGACCTGACAAACATTAAGACCCTTCTTCGGGCACAAGGACATAAAAAACTGGAAGAAGCTTTGCTTGAGCCTGGGTTTATTGACAAAGATATTCTGCTCGATCTTCCCGATAAGACCCCTCAGGAGATAATCTCAAGCTTGAGTTTTACCATATACTTTCCGGAGATCGCAGAAGGGATTGAGTTCTTTGCAAAAAACAAATCATTTTATCTTATGGAAAAATTGATGGATGATTTCATTCTAAATCGATTCAGAAAAGCCAAATATTTGAGTTCCGGGATTGAGCCCCTGGTTGGATTTTATCTGGCCAAAGAAGCCGAGATAAAGACCTTGCGTTTTATCCTGATCAGCAAGAAAAATTACATCGGAAGCGAACGCATAAGGGAGAGATTAAGGGTGAGCTATGTATAAAATAAAGATCATTGCACCAAAATATTTAATCGATCCATTGGCGATTTTGGGAATAGAGATCTATCCGGCAGATAGCGAGGCTGAAGCGCGAACTGCCCTGGAAGCCGCCGCCAGCAAGAAGGAACCGGCTTTAATTTTCATATCCGAAAGACTGGCAGTAGATCTTCAGCCTGAAATCGAAAAACTAAATCAAAAACCGGATATAAACGTGGTCCTGATCCCGGATAATCGGGGAAGCACCGGGCTGGCCACGTCCCAAATCCACAGTTTGGTAAGAAATTCTATCGGAGCGGAGGTAATAATCAGAAAATGAGCGAAGGAAAAATTATTAAAGTAGCTGGACCACTGGTAGTGGCAAAAGGGATTCCCAAAGCGCGCATGGCAGATGTGGTCAAGGTCGGAGATAAGGAACTGATCGGAGAGATCGTTGAGCTTAAAGGGGATCTGGCTTCCATTCAGGTCTATGAAGAAACCGCCGGGATCGGTGTTGGAGATCCAGTGGTCTCGACCGGTCTGCCCCTTTCAGTTGAACTCGGACCGGGTTTGATCAGCTCGATCTATGACGGCATACAGAGACCGCTTGATATCATCCAGGAAAAATCAGGGGTTTTTATTGAAAGAGGGATCTCGGTGAATGCCCTGGACCGCAGGAAAAAATGGGAATTTGTTCCCAAAGCAAAGAAGGGCGACTCGGTAATAACTGGAGATATTCTGGGAACGGTCCAGGAAAGCCCCCTGGTCAAACACCATATTATGGTACCGCCCGGCATCGAAGGGAAAATCGAAGAGATTAAAAAGGGTTCCTTTACTGTTACCCAAACCATCGCCAAAATTTCCGGAAAAGAGATCTGCATGCTCCAGCGCTGGCCGGTAAGGAAACCCCGCCCCTTTGCCTCCAAACTCCCGGCCAGGGAACCGCTTGTGACCGGACAGAGGATCATCGACACTCTTTTTACCATTGCCAAGGGAGGAACTGCCTGTATACCGGGTCCTTTTGGATCCGGTAAAACTGTTGTTCAACACCAGCTGGCCAAATGGGCGGATGCGGATATCACCCTCTTTGTCGGGTGCGGCGAACGCGGAAACGAGATGACCGATGTTTTGATCGAATTCCCGGAGTTAAAAGACCCAAAATCCGGAAGACCGCTTATGGAACGCACGGTTCTGATCGCCAACACTTCCAACATGCCCATCGCAGCGCGCGAAGCCTCCGTCTATACCGGGGCTACCATTGCCGAATATTTCCGGGACATGGGCTACAACGTCTCCCTTTCAGCAGACTCAACCTCGAGATGGGCCGAGGCACTGCGCGAAATGTCCGGTCGTCTGGAAG
>JAZFXQ010000006.1:0-2045 GCA_036448795.1 Candidatus Margulisiibacteriota bacterium
GGAATTGACTTCCTCTACAACTGGGACTTCGATCGGGCGGAAGCCCTTTTCTTTCAATTAACCCGGGAGAGTCCGGAGGATCCCATGGGCTATTTTTATCTGGCTATGGTAAGCTGGTCGCGCCTCGCCTCCGGTTTTTGGACAAAAGAAATGGTCGCACAATATGGACGGCGCATTGATAGAACCATCGACGTGGCAAAAAAGGCCGTCAAAAGGAACAAGAACGACTGTTTTGCCCATTTTTATTTAGGAGGGGCCCTCGGCTTTGAGGGGCGATTCAAGCTGATGGAGAGGAAATATCTATCCTCTTTTCTCCTCGCTCAGGATGCGATTGCGGCTTTGAAGACCAGCCAGAAAATCTGTCCTGATAGTCATGATGTCCTTTTCGGACTGGGTATCTTTGACTATTCTACGGCCCGGCTTTCCGGTGTCCTTAAATTTCTCTCCTACCTTTTGGTCCATAGGGGAGACAAGGAGGCTGGCTTGAGGAAATTACATTTAGCCGCTGAAAAGTCTGTCTACTCGTCCATTGAGGCGAAGAGCCTTTTGCTTCATATTTACCTCTTTATGGAGAAAGATTTATACGAAAATGCCCTCATTTTATCAGAAGATCTAGCAAAGAGATTTCCGAACAATCCTCGCTTTAAATTCCTTGAAGGAATATCCTACATCCGGTTGGACATGGATACCAACTATTCAGAAACCGTGAATTTCTTTCGTGAGAGAAGCAACGATCTGCCCTCGAAAGAGGAAGCTTTCGTGTGGGGAAGCCGTGGTGTTTACTTGGAAGCCTGCAACGATCTGTTTCATGGCCGCATTACTGAGGCCAGATCCAAATTGGAGGCCATCCTGGCCCTGGCGGATCCGGCAGCGGATCCTTCAATGGTCGCCTGGCCTCAGTTGAAACTGGGGATGAGTTATGACCTCGAATCAGCAAGAGAAAAGGCATTGACATACTATGATCGAATCTTAAAACTTGAAAACGGGGCGGGCGCGCAATACCTGGCAGAAAAATACAAAAAAAAGCCCGCCAAACCAATGGATCCCCTTCTGGGTTATTGAATCAGTGCACTCTTTTCAGAGCCAGATCTTGAGTTCACTTAAGATGCTTAGGATTGGCCGGAAGTGTGTTGCTTGATAAAAAGACCTTTGGAATACTGGAATGATGGAATGAGGGGAAAAGTTTGTTCACAATCCCAATATTCCAGCATTCCAGAGTGCTTAAGGCTACTAACACTATAACTTCTTATATCTTTATTGAAATGTCGTATCCATCTGGGACACTAATAAAACCTATGGCAAAAAAGATCGTACCAATTTTTATCCTGATCGGGCTCTTTTTTTTCTCCTTAATGGGGTGTATGAAATTAGCCCTTCGTTCCTCCCCTACCCTTTTGCAAAATTTTTCAGACACCGTTTTCGAAGAATGTGACCCTGACCTGGCTGGGGATGCTATCCCCGCCAACTTAATGCTAATGGAGGGACTTCTCAAATCAGATCCGAAAAACAGAAAGATCCTGACCCTTTTATCTATGGGGTTTAGCGGCTACGGGATGCTTTTTATGGAAAATACCGAGCCGGAAAGGGCTTCTCAATTCTATCTTCGTGCCAGGGGATACGGCATTCGGGCCCTCGGAGAAAAGGGAAATGCATTGGTCGAACCAGGGGCTAAAATAGAGTCCATCCAGGCTGCTTTGGAGACGATGGGAACGCGGGATTTTGAAGCCCTATTCTGGACCGCCGTATCATGGAATGCCTGGATCAATCTAAACCTCGACAAACCCACCGCCCTCTCTCAGTTGGGCGCTTCAAAGGCATGTCTTGAAAGAATCTTGGAAATGAACGAAAGCTATTTATATGGATTCCCACACATCCTCATAGGGACAACTTTGGCAGCAACCCCCCCGATGCTTGGGGGAGACCCCGAGGGGGCCAAAGCCCACTTTGAAAAAGCCTTGGCTTTGGGTGAGCGGAAATTTTTTCTCGCCCAATACTACTTTGCCCGGTACTATACGGCCCGGGCACAGGATAAGAAACTTTTTTTC
>JAZFXQ010000007.1:0-10694 GCA_036448795.1 Candidatus Margulisiibacteriota bacterium
TCTGCCTGGCGGCGTCATTTCCGATCCTGACCGGACTGGAGTCCTTATATCCGGAAAGATTTTCCAGGTTTTTCTCTTCCAGGCTGGTCCCCTTGTTCAAGGGATACATGATCAAGATCTTAGAAGGGTTTTCGGCCTGCTGTACGATGTTTTCGATCCACTGGTAGAACTGCTTTGATTCTTTTACGTGTCCAAGGTGATAGAGGGCCTGGACCGTAAAGGAAGCGTCCCGGATCCAGGAATAGCGGTAGTCCCAATTGCGCACTCCCCCGATCTTTTCCGGAAGAGAGGTGGTGGGGGCCGCAGCGATCGCTCCGGTATCGGTATCTATCAAAAGCTTTAGCACCAATCCGGAGCGAACAACAAGATCATGCCAGGGCTCTTCAATGCTGGAGGACAAGGGATTGGACCGGTCTCTCCATCCCGTCCAATACTTTCCGGCATTCATCAGTTTTTTTTCGCACTCTTGCGGGGTGAGAGGGTCTTGAGCGCCGTATTGCAGAATGAACCAGAAAGCCTGTCCTTTTTTCATGACCAAGGTTGATCTAACCTGGTTATGATTTATCTCAAGAGGGAAGGGTGTTTCTAGAAATAGTTTTTCGTTTTCGGCCTGGGCCAGGATCCCGTTTCCTTGCGAAAAAAGTTTGGGGAGTACTTTAGCGTATTGAAAACGGGGTTTGAAACATATTTCAAGATCGAGGCTTCCTTTTGTGCATAGAACTTTTCTAAAAACCGCACGGTGGTGATCGCCGCCTTTTTCTTTCATAAAATCGGTTAGAACACCATTGCCCAGAGCGGTTGAAAAAGTGGTCTGTAAAATATTGGTTTTTTTTATATAGGATTGGATCGATTCGTATTCGGTTGAAGGTCCGATGCGGAAATGTCCGCCTCTTTCAGTATCTAGCAGAGCAGCAAAGACCGAAGGAGAATCAATAAAGGGAAAGCAGAGCCAGTCTATGGAACCATCCTTGCCCACTAAAGCACAGGTCTCAAGGTTTCCGATGATGCCATAGTCCTCAAGATCCTTATACATCAGCTTTTTCCCATTTCCCGGGGATGTTTGCCTGCCCGCCAGTGGGATTCTATTTCTTCCAGGCTTCTTCCCTTGGTTTCGGGCACCAGAAAATACACAAAGAGCCAGGCCATAATACCCAGCAGGCCGTAAAGCCAGAATGTTCCGGATCGCCCCAAGAGCTGGATCAGGGTCAGGAAAGTTATTCCAATGATCAGATTGGATCCCCAGTTAAACATAGCAGCCGTGCTCATGGCCATGCCCCTGATCATTAAGGGATAAATTTCAGCGATCAGCAGCCAGAAGACCGGTCCCATTCCCACGGCAAAAGAGCCGACATAGAACATGAGGCCGATGGCAGAAATCCAGCCTACCAGACCGGACTGGGCAGGCAGATTAAAAGCCACTCCCAAAACGATCAAACTGAGGGTCATGCCTGCCAGGCCGATCAGCAGGAGCGGTCTTCGCCCAACACGGTCTACTAACCGCAGGGCAACAATGGTCAGCAATACATTAATAATACCTACGCCTACCGTGGCCAAAATGGCGGATGCGGCGGATTGAAATCCGGCAAATTCAAAGATGGTGGGGGCGTAGTAGATAACCGTATTGATCCCGGTTACCTGTTGCAAGACCGCCAGACCAATACCGACGATCAAAGCCGGTCTGACCAAGGGGCTTAATAATTCTTTCCAGTGGCCGCTTTGCTGTTTAAGGCTTTCTTGAATTTCGTTTATCTCTTGCTCCACTGCGGCTGTTCCCCGGATGCGTTCTAAGACCTTTCTTGCCTTATCGGTAGATCCATGGCTCAAAAGCCAGCGCGGGCTATCGGGCATAAAAAGCATTCCGATCCCCAATAAAGATGCGGGGATCGCGGCAAAAGCGAACATGCCCCGCCATCCGCCGGTTACCTGCGCCAGCGCGTAGCCAACCAGGTATGAAATAACTATACCAATGGTGACTGCCAGCTGGTTAAATCCGACCAATTTACCTCTAATGTTTACAGGGGATACCTCTGAGATATAAAGTGGAGCGGCAAAGGAGGTTGCTCCAATCGCAATGCCAATGATAATTCTTCCGCAGAAGAGCCAGGTCACGGTGCGAGCCATGGAAGAGCCAAAGAGCGCTCCGGCAACAAAGATAAATGCGCAGGCAATGATAACTTTACGGCGGCCAAAACGATCGCTTAATCTGCCCCCAAAAGCAGCGCCGATAACCGCTCCCACCAGGGCGATCGCTACCACGATCTCCTCCAGGGTAGGAGAAAGGGAGAAATAATCTTTTAAGAAGAGGATGGCACTCGAAATTACTCCGGTGTCATAGCCAAAAAGCATTCCTCCCAAAGCGGAGATAGCCGCAGCCAGGTAAACGAATTTGGATCCACTCGGTTCTCCGCTCATAAGCATCCTCCTTGTGCATTTTCCGACAATATTGGCTTACCGAAATTATAGTTTTATATACAAATCAAGTCAATCAGACAATAGAGCGCTTGACTTTTCAGTATAAAGAGTTAAAATCAAATCAGTTGATTTTAAAGGAGGCAGGCAAATGAGAAAAATAGTTGTGAGTATGTTGCTTTTTCTTTTCATTTTCCAATCCCTATCTTTTGCCCTGACCCAGAATGAAATTAAATATAAATGGGACAAATTGGGTCTGGTGACCATAACCAGATCAGAACTTACTCCAACCTACAAGAGATATATGAGCGGTTATTTTTCTGACGCAAAACCCAAAATAATGGCTGCCAGGGGAGAAGAAATAGAAAAATGGTATATAATCAAAGGCGGACAGCCCATTTCTGATGTGGCTTTTCTGCAGATCATGGGTGAAAATAAGAGAGCAGGGACAATTCAAACCACATCCTTGATTGGCGGAACATTTGATTTCATCGGAAGATCGTTTTTCTTCGGGGGTTTGGTCCATTGGTTGTGCAACGGACAATATGCCTGGATGCCAAATGAACAGGAGGCGGGCAGGGGAACACAAGCCATGGCGGTGGGAGCGGCTCTCTGGCTTTTAAATCCATTTAAACCCAAGGATAACTACGTGCCTTATGATGAAGCTGGTTATAAGATAGACCTTTATAATCTGAAATTGAGAAGAGAGCTTGGACTAGAGAATTAACTTCGCAATCTTAGCGCTTACCCTGTTCTTCGTTAGGCTTTTCTATTCCGCAGAGATCTTTATAAATATGTAAAACAAAATAGATCAGAAAACCAACACCGATAATGGAAATAATAAATACCGCGATCATTCCCTGAGGAGTTTTCAAGCGAAGAAATTGGGTTGCCAATAACGCTAAAGCAAGAATAATAGATACGAATAAGATCGCGCATTTCTTAATTCTTTTAAATCTTTCGCTAGATTTGGATGGTTTCTTTTCTGATCCGCTTTCTTTGGTTTCTATGTCATTTACTCCTTCCTAAATTATAGTTTTATATACAAAACAAGTCAATACAATACCATTATGCATGAATTGACTCGGAAATCATCCTATGATAAACTTTTTCTCGTTCGGGCGGGAGTAGCTCAGTTGGTAGAGCACGACCTTGCCAAGGTCGGGGTCGAGGGTTCGAGCCCCTTCTCCCGCTTTTTTAATCCGGGGTGTAGCTTAGCTTGGTAGAGCGCCTGCTTTGGGAGCAGGAGGTCGCTGGTTCAAATCCAGTCACCCCGACTCTCCTACGCCGAAGGCTTCGGAGAGTGTGGGCCTACCCTACGAAGCTTGAAGAGCGAAGTAGGGTCACCCCGATTTTTCTTTTGGTGAGTTTAATAGGAAAAAGTGCTAGGCGGGGTCATCCTCTAATTTGCTCTTATCCACAGTTTTTTTACCCCGAGAGAAATCGAGGGGCTAAAAATCTTCTAAAAATAATTCAAAGTGGAAGAACACGCTAGGAGCAAACAGCACAATAAACAGGCAACAACATATATTCTTTTCTTCATTTATCTAGACCGATTGCCATCTTAATTTCTTTTTCAACTCTATCGAATTCCTCAAGCTCTTTCCTTCTCAAACAACACCCCCCGACTCCGCCATCTAATTCAATCCAGTCTTTTGCAAACCTCACCATAAAACAAGCATCTAAATTAATCGTATTCGCATAACTATCTGCCCAAGCCGATCCCTTAAACTTACCAACATTTATCCATTTTGACATAAAACACCCAACCCTTTTGCCCCGATTTTAGACCTCTATATAGAAAAGTCAAGTTGACTTAATAAACTGTGGGAGTATAATCGGGGGCAAATAATAGGAGGTTAGAAATTGATTAGAGCTTTTATTGGAATTTTCTTGTGTGTTCTTCTTGTGGGTATTGTATCTGCACAGGAAAAAGATATAGAAGGAAGCAGAGACCATCCGCTACTCACCAGAATGAAAAATTTTTACATCAGCGGTTATGAGGAGCTTGATTATGAATCACATAATTTTTACGATGACGAAGATAATGAGTATATTGTCGAAGGGCATAAGTGGGTGATTGAATACACCTTGAAGGAAGGTGTTAGACTGCCTGGTCAGCTGAAAGTTAGACGGAACTACGCCAATGCTATCAAAATGATCGGAGGAGTAATTCTTGTTAAGCGAGGGCGCTACATGAAGGTTACAAAAGATGGCAAGGAAGCCTGGATTGATGTCTGGGTAGATGATGATGGTAGCGACTACAGGCTGACAATTGTTGAGAGAACAATTATGGAACAAGAAGTTGTTGCTGCCCCGAATGCTATGGCTGGTGATATAAAAGCAACTAGACATGTGAATAAAGTAGCTGTAAAAATACGTCTAGTCGAACAAAAGACTTTGGTTAAACAAAGGATACAGTTTCAGCGGATTGAAAAAGCCAAAGATTATATGCCAGAAAAAGCCAAAGATTTTAAGCCAAAGGAATGGATCGAAATCGAGTTAGTAGACGAAGAAGATAATCCTATTCCAAGCCTGTCATACCGCATAACGGCTCCTAATGGCGAAATCGTCTCCGAGGGAAGACTTGATGAGAATGGCTGGATTAAACTAATTGAAGATTTAAATAGAATTTTTTACGATGGAAGGCCTTGCACTTCAGAAATATTTTAATTTTAACCTTGAAAATGAGCCTCTTACAAAAACCTTGATATTAAGTTATGAAGACGACGGCATTCCTCAGGGTTTTAAAGATATCAACCCATCTGCTGCAGATAGACTGCAAGAGATAATTGATATTAGAAAAGATTATTTCCAAAACACTTAAATTTCAAAAATCTATGAAAATTTACGGGTAGCTAATAGACATATTATCGAGGTTTCATTAAATCTTCTAAAAATCAAACTGAAATCAACCTATTTGAGGGTGGCTCAAACTACCTTGAAACAGGGATTTCCTTCGTGATATACTTTTTCCATTCGGGCGCCCATAGCTCAATGGATAGAGCACCAGATTTCTAATCTGGTGGTTGCAGGTTCGAGTCCTGCTGGGCGCGAATTATGGGCGAGTGGTGGAATTTGGGAGACACGCATGGCTTAGGACCATGTGCCGAAAGGCTTGGAGGTTCGAGTCCTCTCTCGCCCATATGATATAATTTAACAGATATGCGGGAGTAGCTCAGTTGGTAGAGCTCCACCCTTCCAAGGTGGATGTCGAGGGTTCGAGTCCCTTCTCCCGCTCCAACCGTGCGCCGCTAGCTCAATTAGGCAGAGCAGGACACTCTTAATGTCAAGGTTGAAGGTTCGATTCCTTCGCGGCGCATTTTTTTTGAAATGTAAAAGGGGGTGAGTATTATGGCAGAGGAAGTGAAAATAGGCGTTGTAACCCATTTTTTTGGAAAAGTCGGCGCGGGGCTCATTAATTTGACTGACGGCGATCTAAAAGTCGGAGATAAGATCCATATCAAAGGACACACCTCGGATTTTGAGCAGGTGGTAGAATCCATACAGATCGAGCATAAGGATGTAGAGGAAGCAAAAAAAAGCTCACAAGCCGGGATCAAGGTCAAAGAGCATGTCCGAGAGCATGACGTGGTTTATAAAATTATTGGCTAGAGTGAAATTTTTTCCAAAAGTCGTCGATAAATGAATAGGCTGGATTATTCGTGACTTCGCTGGATACAGATTGCCTTCTCAGGGATCTACCAGCTTGACGGTTTTCCAGCCTATTTATTCTATTATACCCCATTTTGACTTGTTATTCAAGTTGACCCTCCTCTCCTCTAAGTGTAAAATGTTCATTTGATGAAAGACTTTGAGCCCCAGGAAGGTTCACAAAAGATCAAAAAGAATATTCTAGCCTTAGGCTTCACCAGCTTCTTCACGGACGTTTCATCCGAAATGATCCTGGCTTTGCTCCCTTTATTTTTGACTGCCTTGGGAGCAGGCAAAGCCATCATCGGTCTGATCGAGGGGATCGCTGAGTTTACGGCCAGCACCTTAAAGATCTTTTCCGGATGGATCTCAGATAAATTGAAAAAGAGAAAACTGCTGGTGGTGATCGGCTACACACTTTCGACCATTGCCAAGCCCTTTATTGCGGTTGCTACCAGCTGGGTGCATGTTCTGTTCGTGCGCTTTCTGGACCGTGTGGGAAAGGGGGTCCGCACTTCTCCCCGGGATGCCTTGATCGCAGATTCAGTCGGACCCCATGAACGGGGAAGATCCTTTGGCTTTCACAGAATGATGGATACCTCAGGCGCGGTAGTGGGAACCCTGCTGGCCTCCCTTTTTCTTTTTGTCTTTACCAGATATTTTCAGATGGAAACCATTTCCCAGTACCGCACTATCTTCTGGATCGCCCTTATTCCGGGGATCCTCTCGGTCATAACCCTTGTTCTTTATGTAAAAGAGCCAAAGTTCGCAGAAAAAAAACAACAATTATTTTCGTTTAGAGCTGCTTTGCCCAAACCATTCATCCGCTTTTTGATCATCGTCGGGATCTTTGAACTGGTTCACTTTAGCTATGCCCTTTTTATTCTGCGCGCCTTGGATCTGGGAGTGGCCATTCCCCTGATCCCTATCATTTATCTGGTCTATAACCTGGTCTATGCCGGATCTGCCATGCCGGCCGGACAGCTGGCGGACCGTTTTGGCAAGAAAAAAATGCTCTCCCTTGGATATCTTTTGTTCGGCCTGATGTGTTTTGGATTTGCCTTTGCTTCAAGGCCATTGCATGCCTGGCTGCTCTTTGTCTTGTTCGGTCTTTCAGTTGCCATAGTGGATACCATCCCGCGCGCCATGGTTCCGGGCATGGTTTCTCCGGAAGTGAAGGGGACCGCCTACGGTTTTTATCATATGGTGATCGGGGTTCTGGATCTGCCGGCCTCGGCCCTGGCCGGGCTTCTCTGGGATATCTTTGGAAAAGTGAAGGGGCCCATGATCGCTTTTTCCTACGGGGCAGTTCTAGCCATAATCGCAGCGGTTCTACTCTTTGCTCTGGTGCCTGAGAGAGCGGAAGCATGAGAATATATATTCTTTCTTTGGTTTGCTTATCCCTTCTATCCCTCTCCAGCTTTGCCGAGATGCCGGTTTTATCTGGGCCAGCTTCCATGGAAGTTCTGGGAAATGGACTGCATTCTGTGGCTTTTGTGGTTAAAATTAAAGGTCTGCCGGAAGAGGAAGAAGAAAAGGATTTCAAATTTTCGCTCAAGGGTTTGCCGGATGAGGCTCCCTTTTTATTTGATAAAACCAATGGACTGTTTTTCTGGAATCCAGAGCCACACCAGGTTGGGACCTATAAATTTGTATTTGTAGCTGAGGATCAGACTGGACAAGAATTTTCTGAGAGCGTGAAAATCAAGGTTCTCAAGGCTCCCTCATTGGAAGCCCTTCCCAAAGGGTGGCTGAAAAAGAAGAAGGAGGATAGATATCTCTCAGGCCGGGATTACCTTCCTTCTTCTAATTTTGTGGAGATGGAGATCGCGGCTCTTCCTGAATACGAGGTTGAGATTAAAGTTAAAGATTTGATGGATGAAGAATGTCTTTTGCGATACGTTCCCCGGGAGGGAAGAGCCGAAGTAAACAAGAAGCGCAGAACCGCAAGCATTAATCTGGGAGGACAATATGCCAGCGAGAAGGTTAAAAAAGTGCGCCGGGATCTTTATGAAGATTTATTTAATACTCTCGGATTGATTTTTAAAAAAATTGAATCGGTGAGCGTGCGGGGAGGCTATCTCCTTGAGAATCTTGCAGTATTTGATAAGAACTCTCTGGTTTCCGCGGCTGGGGCCGAGAATATTTATTTGCCCACATTAAATCTTTCCTTTGATGATCGCTTTTATGAGGAAACGCTCTATTCGAAAAAGAACCCCATGATGATCTCAGACTGCCCGACCATCAAGATCGATTTTAACACCTCCTCCGGTTTGATCTGGAGGCGGAGCCGCCTGCTGATCGATGAAAATGAATACCATGCTGCCAGGGGCGGGTTCAGTATGGTAGTGGTAAAACCCTATAAGGATGTCTCCAGTTTTGATGTCGATAACGCCATGTATCTGCTCAAGATCCCGGTTGTGAAGAAATTAGCCTTTGGCGAACATGTCTTTGTTTTTGAGGCTGAAAATGCTTACGGGATGCCCATCACCCAGAAGGCCTATGCCAGGGTAGTTACTCTCCCGGCGCAGATAGAGGGAAAACCATTAGTTTACCCCAGTCCCTTCAGCCCCTATCGAAATAAAGAGTTAAAAATTCAATATAAATTAAGCATGCAGACAAATATTGAGCTTGTGGTTTTTGGGGTAGATGGATCAGTCGTGATGCGGAAAAGATTTTTTATGGGAGAAGAAGGGGCAAGGAAGGGATTAAATACGGTTTCTTGGGACGGCAGAACCAACGTTGGATCTGCCGTATCGAATGGGATCTATAGCGGGGTGATCATTGACCGGGATGAAAACCGGATTCTGGAAAGATTCAAGATCACAGTCTACCGCTAGCTTAGCTTTCTTTGTATATGCTCCAGACCGCGTACAAGATGCTTGACAGGCCGGATCTTTGGTGCTACCTTTTATAAATAAGTGCTACTATGAGCGATCAAAAAGTAACCAGATTTGGTGTCTCCATGGATCCTGAACTGCTGGATAAGTTTGATAAACTTATCAGCCAGAAGGGATATGCCAATCGCTCAGAAGCGGTCAGGGATCTGGTAAGAGATCACCTGGTGGAAAAAGAATGGGAAAAGGGAAAAGGGGAAGTGGTGGGAACGGTTACCTTGGTCTATGACCATCACGTTCATGACCTTTCAGATAAACTGACTGACCTTCAGCATCATCATTATAGGAACATAATATCTACCACTCATATCCATCTGGATGGGCACAACTGTTTGGAGGTCCTCATTCTGAAAGGAAAAAGCGGCGGGGTAAAGTCTATTGCTGAGAGATTGATCAGCACCAAGGGGGTCAAGCATGGCCGGCTGGCCATGACCTCCACTGGAAAGGAGTTGAAGTAAATGCATATTCCGGATGGTTTCATCGATCCAAAGATTTCTTATGGCCTGATGGGGGCGGCTGTGGCGGTTCTGGGTTATTGTCTGCATAAAGTTAAAGCAGCGGTCACTGCCTTAGCTCCCCGGGAAGCTTTTGCGGCGGTGGGGAGGGGTGTCAAAAGTCTAACCGGAAAAGGTCGCCGGGTTCTGACAAAGCTCGGTGAACAGAAGATCTATCTAATGGGAATGGTGGCGGCCTTGGTCTTTGCAGCCCAGATGTTCAACTTCTCGATCGATAAGGGGACCTCTGGACATCTGATCGGTGGAGTGCTGGCAGTGGTTTTGCTGGGACCCTTTGCCGGAACAATCGTGATCGCGGCAGTGCTCATGGTTCAGGCCCTCTTTTTTGCAGATGGGGGACTGGTCGTCATGGGAGCGAATATCGTGAACATGGCATTTTTCGGAGCATTGCTGAGTTATTACATTTATGCTGGACTAAAAAGATATTTGAAGGAATGGTTGAGCATAGGAATAGCAGCCTGGTGTTCGGTGGTCATAGCAGCTCTAGCCGCTTCACTTGAGATCGGGCTTTCCGGGACCTTTGCTCTGGGAGTGGTCATGGGTTCAATGCTTAAGGTGCATGCTGTGATCGGATTGGCGGAAGCATTGATCACGGTGGTTCTGATCCAAATTTTCAGGAAAGTGGTTCCGATCGGCGAGGGCCAGGCATGAAAAATATAATTTTGCTTTCGATCTTGATCGCGGTTCTGGCAGCGTTTTTTGCCTCCACTCATCCAGATGGTCTGGAAAAGGTTGCAGAAAATTTGGGCTTCATTCATAAGGGAATGGAAAGAAGTTCGGTCATGACCGATTATGCGGTTCCCTTTATCTCTCATGAAGGGATTTCGACCTCCGCCGCCGGGATTTTGGGGATTTTAATAAGCCTTGGGTTGTTTTGGGCCACTGCTTTGTTCTTAAGAAAAATTGCCAAATAGTGTATAATCCTCTGTGTGAGAGCTTTAAGAAATAAAGCAAAGATCTTCGCTTGTTTTGTTTTGCTTTTGGTCCTGCTGGGCTGCGCCCAGGAACCCGAACAGCGGAACATCCTCAAATCCATGGCCGAGCTGGACCGGGTTTACATTCCGGTGTTGCTCTTCACCAATCTGCACAAGCAAAGGGAATCTGAAATAGCGTTGGAGCGTTTAAGGAGCGAATGGGATAAATTCGATTACAAGTATCATGACCTGGAGATCAAATACGGCCTGAATATCACGGATAAGTTCTGGGAAGAGGACTTTGA
>JAZFXQ010000008.1:0-9144 GCA_036448795.1 Candidatus Margulisiibacteriota bacterium
CCTGGTCAGAGCATTTTAAGTTTGATATCTGGCAAAAATCTTTCGCCGAATGCGGAATAGATCCTAATATATATTTGAGGGAAAGAAAGCTTGACGAACCCCTCCCCTGGGACTATGTTCAGACCGGGGTTACCAAGGAGTTTCTGCAAAGTGTTTCGGGTAAGCATTAAATATACCAAGGGTGAAGAAGTTAAGTTTATCTCGCACCGGGATCTGATGCGGGTTTTTCAGCGTGCCATCCGCCGCGCAGATATTCCGATTGCCTATTCACAGGGCTTTAATCCCCACATAAAGATCTCCTGGGGGAATGCCCTCAAGCTTGGACGCACTTCAGATAATGAAAGCGCCGAATTGCACATGCAAAGCTGGATTAAACCAGAGGAGCTCATGCGCAGGCTGAATCAGGAGCTCCCAAAGGGTATTGAAATACTTGAGGCAAATCTGGTATAATACTCAACGTTATGTATGCCATCATCGAGACCGGAGGAAAACAATACAAAGTCAGCCAGGGCGATGTGATCGAGGTTGAGCTGATAGAAGCCAAGCGGCATATCACCTTTGACCGGGTATTATTGATCTCTGACAATGGAAAGACCGAGATAGGAACCCCTCATGTTAAAGGGGCAAAAGTTTCAGCGAAAATATTAGGGACTGGCAAGGACAAAAAGGTTACTACTTTTAAATACAAGAACAAGATCAATTATCACAGGACCATTGGACATCGGCAACCCTTTACCCGGGTCGAGATCGAGGAGGTAAAGCATGGCGCATAAAAAAGCTGGCGGCGCATCAAAAAATGGACGCGACTCAGATGGACAGAGGCTGGGTGTAAAAGCCTTTGGAGGACAGCAGGTCTCCTCTGGATCGATCATCATTCGTCAGCGTGGGACAAAGTTTTCACCAGGAAGAAACGTAGGTATAGGAAGAGACCACACCCTCTTTGCTCTTACATCGGGATTTGTTGTCTTTGAGCCAGGAAAACGAGTAAGTATCCAAGAAGCTTAGAATGGCCAAAAAGAGCTTTAGCACTATCGTCATCAAGATCGGCAGTTCTTCTCTAACTACACCTCAAGGCAAGCTGGATCTAACCAACCTTAAAAGGGTCGCTTCTGAAATTGCCTCACTCATAAAGGAAAAGAAAAAAGTTGTTCTCGTCACTTCGGGGGCGATTGTCTGCGGCGCTGAAAAACTGGGAAAGGGCAAACCCAGGACCATTCCTGAAAAACAGGCCGCCGCGGCGGTCGGGCAGTCCCGCTTGATGCGGCAGTATGATAAGGCCTTTGAGGAATTTGGCATAACCACGGCTCAGGTCCTGCTTACCCGGGATGCCATCGCGGATCGGGAACGCTATTTGAACGCGCGCAACACCTTTGCCACCCTGCATGAAGAAGATGTGGTTCCCATTGTCAACGAAAACGATACCGTGGCCATTGACGAGATAAAGATCGGAGATAACGATAATCTGGCCGCACTGACCGCCAGCCTTATCGGAGCGGACATTCTGATCCTTTTGACCGATGTAGACGGATTCTACATGAAAAATGAAGAGGGGGTATCCTTCCTGGTTCCAGAAATCAAAGAGATCACCCGTGAGGTGGAGGACGCAGCCGGGCATCCCTCCACTCAGCTTGGAACCGGAGGCATGATCACCAAGATCCAGGCCGCCAAGATCTGCAGCAATGCCGGGACACACCTGGCCATTCTCCATGGCAGAAGAGAGGGTTTGATCAAAAAAGTAGTTGGCGGTGAAAAAGCGGGGACCTTATTTTATCCCAGGGCCTCAAAGCTTGAGAGCCGAAAGCGCTGGCTGGCACATGGCCTGGAAAAAGAAGGGATCCTGATCATTGACCCCGGAGCTGAATCTGCCGTACTTAAAAGGGGAACAAGCCTTCTTCCAGTAGGCATCAGATCAATTAAGGGCAGCTTTAATGCAGGCGCCCTGGTTTCAATCGCAGACGAGAATGAAAAAGAGATCGCTCGCGGTCTGGTCAATCTTTCCAGTGAAGAACTGGAAAAAGCCCTTGGCAAAAAAGGTGTGGGAGAAGCCGTCCATCGCGACAACCTCGTAATCCTCTGATCCCAAGCAAAAAACGCCTCAACAGGCTGAGGCGCTTTTGTTCGACATGGTGAAAGGTATGGCTTCCTATATATATATCGACACTTTTTGAGTAAAATTTCACTTTTTTTGAAAATTCCTTAGTGCTATAATACAGCCACCATGAACACCTCCGAAGTCATCCAAAAAGGAAAAATCGCCAAGGAAGCATCCCGTAAACTTGCCATAACTTCGACCAAAATTAAAAACATCGCTTTGGAAGGGATGGCAGAGGCTCTTGAAAAAAACGCCAAAGCTGTCATCGATGCCAATTCGGTCGACCTTGATGCCGGAGAAAAAAAGGGTCTTTCTCGAGCACTTTTGGACCGCCTTTCTCTGGATGGAAAAAGGATCAAAGGGATGATCGAGGGCCTAAATGTGGTTAAATCTCTCCCCGATCCGGTTGGGGAGGTTATTTCTGAATGGGAAAGGCCCAATGGTTTGAAAATCAAAAAAGTAAGAGTCCCCTTAGGAGTGATCGGAATAATCTACGAAGCTCGTCCTAACGTTACGGTCGACTCGGCTGCCCTGTGCCTCAAATCCGGCAACGCGGTAATTCTTCGCGGTGGATCGGATGCTATCCAATCCAATATCGAAATTACCAAGATTATTTCCGAAGCAGCTGATGCGGCTGGAGTTCCTCAGGGAAGCATTCAGCTCATCCATGACACAAAAAGGGAAACTGCCGAAGAACTGATGAAAGCTCGAGAATATATAGATATCCTCATACCTCGTGGAGGAAGAAGCTTGATCCAAACCGTGATCCAGAAATCACAAGTCCCCACTATCGAAACCGGAGAAGGAAACTGCCACGCCTATGTGGAAAAAACCGCGGATCTCAAGATGGCCACCGAAATTGTGTTCAATGCTAAATGCCAGAGGCCTTCGGTCTGCAATGCCATTGAAACTTTGCTGGTGGATGACTCCGTTGCGGCTGAATTTCTGCCCATGCTAAAAAAGAAGCTGGATGAGAGTCATGTGGAACTCCGAGGCGACGCCAAAGCTTGTAAAATTCTTTCGGGAATTAAACCGGCTACTGAAGAAGATTGGCGTACCGAATTCTTGGCTTTGATCCTTGCCATAAAAGTTGTATCTGGAGTGGACGATGCCATTAAACATATAAACAGCTATGGCACTAAGCATTCAGAGGTCATCATTACCAGGGATAAAAAATCCGCTAAAAAATTCCAGGATGAAATCGACGCTGCAGCCGTTTATGTGAATGCCTCAACCAGGTTCACGGATGGATTCGAATATGGGTTTGGAGCTGAGATCGGGATCTCAACCCAAAAATTACATGCTCGAGGTCCGATGGGGCTACCAGAGCTTACTTCATATAAATACATTGTCCACGGGACAGGTCAGGTAAGAACATGAAACGCATCGGGATCATGGGTGGGACTTTTAATCCCATCCACAAAGGCCATCTGGCGCTGGCCCAGGCAGCCATGGAAGAGTTTGTGCTGGATAAAGTTATCTTCGTCCCCTCAGGCATGCCCCCTCACAAAAAACCTGGAGAAGTCATTGACAAAGAGCATCGCTATCAGATGGTCAAGCAGTCCATAAAGAGAATCCCAAAATTCTCGTTATCCAGGATCGAGCTTGACCGCAAAGGGATTTCTTACGCGGTTGACACCTTTAACGAACTTAAAAAAATATACGGTCAGGAAGCCAAGCTTTTCTATATCATGGGATTGGATTCCATCAACGAGATCCTGGAATGGAAGAGACCGCTGGAGCTTTTTAAGCTCAGTGAATTTATCGTGAGCACCCGACCGGGCAGCCGGATCAGAACCTTTAAGAGGCTGGTTAAGTTCCCTCCCCTGCAAAAGGAAGTGGATAAAATTCACTTGATAGAGCTTAAGGAAAATATCTCTTCCTCAGAGATCCGTGAATATTTAAAGTCCGGCAAATCGGTCAAAGGCCTTCTCCCCAGGTCGGTCGATAACTATATTAAGAAGCACAATTTATACAAATGAAGATTATTCCACGATCCAAAAAGACAACTCTAAAAAACGGACTGAGGATCCTCACTGAACAAATTCCTTCCATGCGCTCGGTGGCCATGGGTATTTTGGTCGGCGCCGGAACTGAAAACGAAACCAAGGAAGAAAGCGGCATATCTCACTTCATTGAACATATGACCTTCAAGGGCACTTCCAAAAGATCGGCCTATGATATCGCGCATACCCTGGATGCAGTCGGCGGAAAAATCAACGCCTACACCACCAAAGAATACACGGTCTATTTCGCGGTGGTGCTTGATAAGCATGTCGACGTCGCGATCGACGTTCTTTTTGACATGCTCCAGAATTCGCTTTTTGACCCTAAGGCTGTGGAAATTGAAAAGGGAGTGGTGCTTGAAGAGATCAAGATGTACGAAGACACCCCGGATGAACTGATCCATGACTTTTTTGCCGAAAAAATCCTGCACGGCCACCCCATTGGCAAACCGACCATTGGCTTGGAAGAAACCGTTAAATCCATTAAACGCGAAGACATCCTCGGATACCGAGAGAAGTGGTACTCTCCCCAGAATACGATCGTCTCCCTTGCCGGAGCCATTCCCCAGGGGATAAGCGGAAAATTAAAATCCTATTTGCAATCCTGGAAAGGAGAAAAAACTGTTCCCCCTCCCTTGATCCCCGAAATCAAAGGCAGCCTGAATCTAAAGAAGAAGAAAACCGAGCAGGTTCATCTCTGTCTGGGAGTAAAGGGTGTTTCTCAAACTGATGAGGAGCGTTATCCCTACGCGATCTTAGACAATGTTCTGGGTGGAAGCATGAGCTCCCGGCTTTTTCAAGAAGTAAGGGAAAAAAGAGGTCTGGCTTATTCAATTTTTTCCACATCTTCCCCCTTCCGCAACTTTGGAATTTCGTATGTTTATGCTGGGACCAGCAAGGAAAACCTGAAGCAAGTGCTTGATCTGATCCTTGAGCAATTCGCCAATATTAAGAAGGAAGGGATCAAGCCGGAGGAGCTCAAAAGAGCTAAAGAATATCTAAAAGGGACCCTGGTCCTGGGAATGGAAGCCACCTCTTCCCGCATGAACTGGCTGGCTAAGTCTGAATATTATTATGACCGGACCATGACTATCGATGAGATTTTTGAGAAAGTTGATAAAGTCACACAGGATGATATAATTAGCTTAGCGAATAAGTTCTTCCAGGATGAATATTTGACCCTGGCCGTCATCGGTGATCTTGAAGAGCTTCCGATCAAGGAAATACATTGCTAGATGTTAAAAGTTAAGGTTAAAAGATTGCCGCATGGAATGGATCTCTCCCTACCCACTTATATGAGCGTGCACGCGGCAGGGATGGATCTTTATGCTGCGGTAAAGGACAAAACCACGATCCCTCAGGGAGAGTGGCGGTTGATCCCAACCGGTATCTCGATTGCGCTGCCCGATGGTTATGAAGCTCAGGTCAGGCCCAGATCCGGCCTGGCTCTAAGGCAAGGGGTTTCGATCCTCAATACTCCGGGAACTGTTGACGCAGACTATCGGGGAGAAGTCGGGGTTATCCTTATGAATCACAGCAAAGAGAATTTGATCATTCGACGCGGGGATCGCATCGCACAGATGATCATCAATAAGATCGAAAGGATCGAATTTGAAGAAGTTTCTGAACTTCCGGAATCGGATAGAAGTTCAGGAGGTTTTGGGCATACGGGGCTTGGCCCCGGGTCCGTCGAGGGGGTGAAGTAATGGCAAAAATCAAGGTACTGGTAAATGGGGCCAAAGGAAGAATGGGAAATGAAACTGTTAAAGCGGTAAGCAAAGAAGCTGATCTCGAACTGGTTGGTCAGACCGATCTGGGGGATGATCTGGCAAAATCCATCCAGAAAACCAAGGCCGAGGTGGTCATAGATTTTACTCACCCCTCATCGGTTATGGAAAATATTAAAACTATTTTACAAAACAAAGCCCACGCTGTGGTCGGCACCACGGGCTTGACCAGCAACGATCTTGCAGAAATTGAGAAATTATGCTCAAAAAATAAAGTAAATTGTGTAGTCGCTCCCAATTTTGCGATCGGGGCGGTGCTCATGATGAAATTCGCCAAGGAAGCCGCCCATTACATGCCGCAGGTCGAGATCATCGAGCTCCATCACGATAAAAAAGTCGACGCTCCCTCCGGCACCGCCCTCAAGACCGCAGAGATGATCATGGCCGAGCGCGAGGGTGTCAAAATGAAAAAAGTGCCGATCCACTCGGTGCGTCTGCAGGGGCTGGTGGCTCATCAGGAAGTGATCTTCGGCGGTCTGGGACAGACCCTGAAGATCCGCCACGATTCAATCTCCCGGGAATCCTTCATGCCCGGGGTGGTCATGGCTGTCCGCAAGGTTAAAAAGATCAAAGGCCTGGTTTACGGTCTTGAAAACTTGCTATAATATGCCCGGTGGCAAAATATTACAAACCCATAGCTGAAAACCGCAAGGCTCGTTTCGATTACAACATTCTAGAAACGTTCAAGGCCGGCTTAGTCCTTAATGGATCGGAAGTAAAGTCCGTAAGGCTCGGGCGGGTCAATTT
The DNA here is from genome assembly GCA_036448795.1 of Candidatus Margulisiibacteriota bacterium. Taxonomy (GTDB): domain Bacteria; phylum Margulisbacteria; class WOR-1; order O2-12-FULL-45-9; family O2-12-FULL-45-9; genus JAZFXQ01. The sequence continues at coordinate 6,633 of JAZFXQ010000008.1, forward strand.
GAAGGATAGTTTCGGAAGAGTGGATAAGGGAGAGGTTTGGATCTACGGCATGCACATCAGCCCCTATCAAAAAGAAGAAGGCCTTTCCCCTACCCGCCCCCGCAAGATCCTTTTAAAAAAGAAGGAATTAGTGAAATTAACCGGAAAAGTGGCCGAAAGAGGATTGACTCTGGTACCTTTGAAATTGTATTTTGATGGAAATTGGGCTAAAATAGAGCTGGGATTAGCCAAAGCCAAAAGAAAGTACGAAAAACGTGAAGCCCTTCAACGTAAAGCAGTTAAAAGAGAAATTGAAAAAGCACTTAAGGGAAAAGCTTATGGCCGCTAAATCAAAATCTAAAAAATATAGGGTTTCGGACGTTTACCAGGAAGCGAATAAGATGCTTAAGGAAGAAATGCAAAACCTTAAAAAAAGGCCCCTTTCCCAGAGCGAAGAGATCAAGATGAAAGAACTGGCCAAGGTCCTTTCAAAGACGGTTTTAGGGGAGATGAAGATCATATGATCCGGGTTCCGCATGGAAAACCACATGTCCCGCCTCCGGTTTCACCAAAGGAAACAGGAAAAGAAGTAAAAAAGGCCGGGGAAAGAGAAGGAAGACCGGCCAAAGCACCGGCTAAACCCGGGATCGGGCGCGGACCTGAGCTGGATGCCAGAGCCATAGCAGTTAGGTTGGCTGCTCTGGCAACCGAAGCCAAAGAAAAGGAAATCGCAGCTGAAGAATTCGAAAGGATCTTAGAAGAGGTCATCAAGCTCACAGGCCTAAAAAGTCCTCAGGCGGCCTTTGAAGAGGCTCATCGGAAGCTTCAGAAAGAAATCGAAATCGAGCTGCAAAAAATCAAAGAAAATAAAGATCTGATGGAAGAAGCCGAAGACTGGCAGAAGTTTGCTGAACTGCTTTCGCAGATGAACAAGGAACAGGTTGAAGCTCTCTTGGGACTGCTCAAGCAAGAAGTCAAGGGGCTGTAAGGGTTTTGACGGGAAGTTGTGGTGGCAGGGGTTGCGAGCCGAGGGTGCTATTTGCCTCGCTAAACACGATAGCCAACGTTCTATAAATGCAAACGTAAAAGAAGCATTGGCGGATGTGGCTTGGGCCTGGACGAATAGTTCAGTGCTTGAGCCCGTCGCAGTTGCTGCTTAATATATAAGTAGCCCGTCTCCTGGATCTGCCGATAGGTCCAGGGTCAGACGTCATAATTTCGGATACCCGGTCGATCTCTCCGGTTGGTCGGTTGGGGAAACAATAAATTGGATAGTCCGGGAAATTCCTCGCTTCGGGTTAAATCCCGGATGAAATAAAACTAGAAGCTACGCTCGTAGTGACTTTTGCGACTGCCTTTTCGGACAGGGGTTCGACTCCCCTCAGCTCCACCAAATTAGAAAGCAGATAGTAGAACGTTGAACGTGGAACGTAGGTTTATTATTATATTCCTACGCTCTACTTTCTACTGTCTACGCTCCACTTTCTAAATCCTACTTACCACTTACTTCTCTGTTCTTAACTGATTTTATTAAACCGCTCAACATCCTTCCAATTTCATTCGCAAGATTATAAAGAAAATCGTACTTATTATTATCCATATAACCTAATTTCCAGCAGGCTTGCAGCAATGGAATGCATTCCAGCAGCGACCCCCTTGCTGTATTATAAAACTGCCTCTTCTCTCTTCCATGCATTCGACCCTGTCCCTCCGCAATATTAAGCGGAATGGACATTGCCGCTCTGCGAAATTGATCTTTGGTTGTCCTATCTTTCAGTGAACCATTAAATGCATATATTGCTATCATAAATTGCATGGCCTTCTTATATACTTTAAGATCTTCAAACATAAATGGCATTTCTATTCACCTCCTAAAAACCTAAGCAGCAATCTTATTACCAACTAAACTTAGAAAGTTGACGGTTGAGAGTGGGAAGTAGAAAGTAGAGATTTTTATTACCAATCCAACTAAAATTTGATCCTACTATCTACTTTCTACTTTCTACGTTCTAATTTCGGGTGTCGGGATTACGACAGAAAGCGCCTGATTATAAGTCGAAAAATCTGAAATTTCCTCATAAATCTTCGATAATATTATAGGCAACTACAGGCTGGGAATCAGCCTTTCCAAAGGAGCAAATATGCCAAGAATTGCTTTATATCCAGTTCCTAATAAAATTAGAAGATTTTGCGCGCTGCGGCTTAATGAAAAACAGTACTATAGTCCGATTGGTCCGCTCGTCACCCAGCAGGCTTTTATAGAGATTAAAAAGAAAGGCGAAATTTATGACGTCGATGGGAAATGGTCCCAGCTCAATGTAAAAGGAATCTCTCTTCCCTTTGTTTTTATAAGGGAGAAAACAAGAAATAAGATCGGGGCTCGAAAAGTGCTTCTCACAAATAGAGAACTGCAAGCTTTAGCAAAGCATTTTGAACTTCCACCCCGGGTCTTAGCTGGCGCTTTTTTCCGCAGGCCGGCCGGCCATATCATAAAAGAGGCCGGTGGCGAACTGCCGCTTAAGCCAAGCTGGTC
>JAZFXQ010000009.1:0-8697 GCA_036448795.1 Candidatus Margulisiibacteriota bacterium
ACTTCGCATCAGACAATTCAAGAGCGCAATCAAAAATGCGTATCTTTTCATTTGATTTTAGAGCTAGAGAGACATGGAGTTCCCCGATATCTTTTTGAAATTTTTTATAAAATTCAGGTTTTGGTAACCCATATATGAATTTCGCCTTAAGCCCTGCCATATTGAATAGAGCATAAAGGATCTTGCTCATTTCGGTGCATTCACTGCAATTATTCTTGAGCGCTTCCAGCGCAGTTGCTTCTAGTTCACAATCGCTTTTAAAGTCAATTAAGCCTAAGCCACCTTCTTTTCCAATATAACTAATTATATCTTTCAGTCCAGCCTTGGTTAATTCATCCATAACATTTTTGGGGAACCTTATCATTGATTTATTTTTCTTTGAGGCCATAGCGAAAGTGTAGAGTGAAACCGCAAGCAATTCCTTAAATCTATCTTTATCTTTCTTGTGACCTGCTTGGGTTATTTTTTCTTCAAAGTAAGTGATAGCAGCGCTAATTTTCTCTCTTAAATCATGGTCAAAATCTGTTTTTGGATCTAGATCGTCTAAACCCCATGGAATAACATCGCCCATGGTTCCCTTGATGGCCAGTCGATACCTTTCATGTCTTTCCAGGGCATAATCCAAGACCTCTTCTTTCTGAATTTTACGGTCATTCTTACCAATAGTGGTTCTCTTTTTATTTACGTAATCAGTCTTTGGATATCCCTGGTCCAGATCAGAGTCTTTAACTCCATCCTTTTTAAGCCCCTGATAGAGATTCCAGGTAGGGCTTTCTTTTTCAAATGTTACGGTGTAGGTAGGCATTTCATATAATTATCATCATAATTTGTGAGGGATTTCAGATTTATTTAAATTAATTGAGGCATATAGTCAGTCCCAGGAGTTCTAATCCAGCCTTCCAAGGGCTAGTCGAGCATCATTTGCCTCATTTGATAAGCTTCTCTTGCTTTATCTAATTCACCCAAGAGCTCATAGCATCTTCCAATAGAAAATTGGGCTCGCGCGCGCGTTGACATATTTTCTCCAATCATTTTTTCTCCTAAATTTAAGGGAGCAGGCTCTCCGCTAACTGCTCCCTTTTAAAAGCAACAATCTACCATTTTAAAAATAAATAATTCTTTATCCTTTGTATTAGTAGTTTTATATAAAATTTCAATGCCTTTATTACTAAAATTGGGTAAGGTTCATCTTTCAACCTTATAATTGAGAGGGAAGGCAAATCAGGAAGAATTAATCTGGGACGCAAATTAATCATAAGAGGACCACCGCTACTACCTGCAACTCCCATCCCTTTCGGTATATGATTGTCAAATGGATCAACAAGCTTTTTGCTAAGAATAAGCCCATATTTACTATTAGATAGATGAGGCACTACGTATGGATTTTCGGGGAAATAATGGTGAGCTAACCCTAATTTTACCTCCCTGGGGATACCTACTTTTACCTGCCTGGGGATAACTAGAATCCTTTTTTTCGCAGCTTTCTTCCCGGGAAACCTTGTTATTTTTATACTCATGTTTTTCCACCTCTTTTAATTTTGGGTATGTATTGTCTCTTATATTTATCGACATTTTTTGGGCAAAATTTCACTTTCTTTAAGGAAATTTAAGCGTTTACATATAGTTGTGGATTGACTAAACCTCTGATATAATTATTACGAGTCTAATTAAAATATAGGAGGTTTGCTATGCAGATTAAAGTGACCGGTCGGGGAACTGAGATTACCGCTTCTCTTCGTGATTATGTGCACGAAAAGGTAAGCAAACTCGAAGAGTTTTTCAGCAATATCCAAAAGGTGGAAGTTATTCTGGAAGCCAGGTCGATCGATGATGTGGAACGCCGCCAGGTAGCTGAAATTCGGGCATGGATGGCGGGGCTTAAAATGATCCAGGCCACGGAAGCGGGCAGAGATATGTACGCAGCGGTGGATCTTGTAATTGAGGAAGCCAAGCGCCAGATTCAAAGGCATAAGCGAAAACACGTTCAGGAGCAGAGAAGGAAAGCGGAAAAAGTCAAGCAGGAATTGACAGCCATTCCGCATGCCGAAGTGGAAACCGGACCGGTTCTAGTTAAATTGAGACGCGCCGGCAGAAAGCCCATGAATTTAGAAGAAGCCAGAGAGGAATTAAAACTCCTAAACCAAGACTTTTTAACTTTTCAAAACACCGAGACCAAAGAGCTGAACGTGGTTCGAAAGAATGGGAAGGAATTCGAACTTCTTCGTCCGGAAAAAGAGATGCTGCCGGATGAGGCAGTGGAAGAGCTTAAAAAGAGCGGTAATAACCTTATTCTTTTTAACAACAAATCCAGCCGGATACCTTCGGTTATCTTTCGCAGAAAATCAGGCAATTTTGGTTTGATCGAGCCTGAAGTTTGACCTCTTATTGCTACATCAGGTTGAGACAACCTGATGTACGCGTAAACGAGATTGTCTCAATCTCGTTTGCTGATGATGTAATTACACTATGATATTTAAGTGGATAACAAATTTAATCGGCGAAACTGACGAAAAAAAACTGAAGGAGTTAGGCCCGATCATTTCGAACATCAATGATCTGGAACCTGAGATGCAGAAGCTTTCGGATGAGGAGCTGCGGGGCAAAACTCTGATCTTCAAGAAAAGAGTGGCAGGGGGTGAAAGTCTGGAAGACATTCTTGTCGAAGCCTTTGCTGCAGTAAGAGAAGCCTCGGTCAGGACTACCGGACTCCGCCATTTTGATGTTCAGCTTTTGGGAGGGCTTGTCCTTAATCAGGGGAAAATCGCTGAAATGAAAACCGGTGAAGGTAAAACCTTAGCAGCTACCCTCCCGATCTATTTAAATTCTTTAGAAGGAAAAGGTTCACATGTGGTGACAGTTAACGATTATCTGGCCAAAAGGGACAGTGAATGGATGGGGCCGATCTACCGGGCACTTGGTCTTGAAGTCGGAGTGATTCAGCACTGGATGGATTACGAGGATAGAAAGAAGGCTTATGCGGCGGATGTCACTTACGGAACAAACAATGAATTTGGATTTGATCACCTCAGAGACCATATGTCTTTTTCCATTGATCAATGCGTGCAGCGCGAACTTCATTACGCGATCGTGGATGAGGTAGACAGCATATTAATTGATGAGGCCCGGACCCCGCTCATCATCTCCGGGATGGTCGAGGATTCGGTCCAGGGCTATCTTCGGGCGGATCAGATAGCGAAAAAGCTGGTCAGGGGAAGCGACTTCAGCACGGATGAAAAGACCAAGAACTCTGTTCTGACCGAAATGGGCGTCAAAAAGACCGAAAGGATGCTGGGGATTGATTATCTTTATGATGTAGCGCATATGGATATCGCTCATCAGATACAACAGTCGCTGCGCGCTTTGCATAACTTTGAGAAAAACGTGGATTATGTGATAAAAGACGGTGAGGTGCTCATCGTAGATGAATTCACCGGCCGCCTCATGGTCGGACGCAGATATTCAGAGGGCCTTCACCAGGCTATCGAAGCCAAGGAGAGGGTGGAGATCCGGCATGAGTCGCAAACTCTGGCTACCATAACATTTCAGAACTACTTTCGGCTCTATAAGAAGCTTGCCGGAATGACCGGAACCGCCAAGACCGAGGAAGCGGAACTTTGGAAAATTTATGGACTGGAAGTGTTGGCGGTTCCGACCAACAAGCCCCTCAAAAGAACAAATTTTCCAGATGTGGTTTACAAGAATAAACGGGCAAAGTTCAAGGCTGTGGTAGACGAAATTGCTGACTGGCATAAAAAGGGAAGGCCGCTTCTAGTTGGTACTATCTCCATTGAAAATTCAGAGCTGCTTGCGCAGATGCTCAGGCGCCGTGGCATCCCTCATCACGTTTTAAACGCCAAGCAGCATGAAAAGGAAGCTGAGATCGTGGCCAAAGCCGGGCAGTCGGGAATGGTCACCATTTCCACCAACATGGCTGGTCGGGGAACTGACATCGTTCTTGGAGAAGGAGTGGTAGAAGTGGGGGGGCTGCACGTGATCGGCACCGAACGCCATGAGAGCCGAAGGATCGATAATCAGCTAAGGGGAAGATCCGGTCGACAGGGAGATCCGGGTTCATCCAGGTTTTATGTTTCGCTTGAGGATGATCTGATGCGGCTCTTCGGTTCCGGCCGTATCTCCGGCATGATGGATCGCCTGGGGATCGAAGAGGATACCCCGATCGAACATAAATTGATAAGCAATGCCATAGAGAGGGCTCAAAAAAAGGTTGAAGAATACCATTTTGGGATCCGCAAGCAGGTTCTTGAATTCGATGACGTCATGAACCGCCAGAGAGAGACCATTTACGGCCTGCGCCGCCGCATCCTGGAGGGAAAAGAGCTCAAGCAGAAGATCTTCGAGATGATGGAACAAGTCTTTGAGGATCAGATAAACACCTATCTTTCTGAAAAGATCCATCCGGATGAGTGGGATTTTGAAGGGCTGATCAATTCGGTCAGTGAGATCGCTCCCATCCAGGGCCTAGAAAGTATAAAAGAGATCGGGGACCGCAAGGAGGTAAAGGATTCTTTACTTTCGACCCTTAAAGAGGCTTATGCGGCAAGAGAGCAGGAAGTTGGGTCTGATCCCATGCGGGAGATCGAAAGGCTGGTCATGCTGCGTGTAATTGATACGGCCTGGATCGATCAGCTGCATAATATGGATTCGCTCAGGGAGGGAATAGGGTTAAGGGGAGTTGGAGGAAGAGACCCTCTGGTCGAGTATAAGATCGAAGGATATTCCATGTTCCAGGATATGATGCGCGGGGTAAGGGAAGAGATCATCGGGATGATCTTTAAGGTACAGCTGGCACCGAGCGAGGCCGAAGGCCGAGTCGAGGTGCCCAGGCAAAGGGCTGTGAGCTATGGGGCTCCGCCGAAGGAGGCTTCCAAACCAGCCGCCAGAAAAACGATCAAGATCGGACGGAACGACCCCTGTCCCTGCGGCTCCGGCAAGAAATACAAGAAGTGTTGCTTGGTTAAAGAGGGTTAAAGATCGTGCTCGATGAACTCAAAATTGAAATAAATAAATTGAAAAGCAAAGCGGATGACCTCGGAAATATCCTGAAGATCCAGGACAAAAAGAAAAGACTGGGCGAGATCGAAAAAGAGGTCTCGGATCCCAAGCTCTGGGAGAATCCAGGCCGGGCCAAGAAGCTTCTGCAGGAAAAGAAATCTCTTGAAAAAGAGCTCTCAACCTGGGAGGAATTGCTGAACGGGACTGAGGATCTGGGAACTTTAGCTGAGATGGCCAAAGAGGAAGATGCAAACGAGTTAAAAAAAGAGTTAAGCGTGCTAATTAAAAAGGCAGACAGGTTGGAGCTCTCTGCTCTTTTGGGTGGAGAATATGATCAAAGCAATGCTATACTTTCGGTTAATGCAGGGGCAGGTGGTACGGATGCCCAGGATTGGGCGCAGATCCTGCTGCGCATGTACAGCCGCTGGGCGGAGAGCAAAGAATACAAGGTTGAGATCCCTGAAATATCTTATGGAGAGGAAGCGGGTTTGAAGGGCGTAACTTTGATCATTTCCGGCCTTTATGCTTACGGATATTTAAAAAACGAGGTGGGGATCCATCGCCTGGTGCGCATTTCTCCCTTTTCATCCGAAGGAAAGCGGCATACCTCGTTTGCTGCGGTCGAAGCTATCCCGGAGATAACCGAAGAGGTGGAGGTAGGAATCAACCCGAATGACCTGCGGATCGATACTTACCGGGCTTCTGGTCCGGGCGGCCAGCATGTCAACAAAACCGATTCTGCCGTAAGAATAACCCATATTCCGACCGGAATCGTAGCCCAGAGTCAATCGGATAGATCCCAGCGCGCCAACCGTGAGTCAGCCATGAAGATATTGAAGGCCAGGCTTTATAAAATGATGCTCAAGCAAAGGAAAGAAAAGATAGAAGAGCTGCGCGGTGAAAAGAAAAAGATCGAGTGGGGAAATCAGATCCGTTCTTATGTTTTTCAACCCTATACCATGGTTAAAGATCACCGCACCGGGGTTGAAGTGGGGAACGTGCAGAAGGTCATTGACGGCGACTTGGATGAGTTTATCGAAGCTGCCTTGACCCAGCACCGGACTGGTGCTGGGTTGAGAAAGGGGGCCAAATAGTGCTGGACAGGATCGGGAAAGGGATACTGGTCGTAATCCTGACGGTGGGCGTGGTGCTGGGCGCTTATCTGGGCTATGGCAGATATTTGATAGAGCTCCAGGACCGCACGGTCGAGCTTTGCGTCGATCTGGGTGATGTAAAGAAGATTGCCGCTTTTGAGAAAAAGCCCCTCGGACCTATTCTAAAAGAGATTAAGAAGAGAGGAATTGTTTCAGTTGGACTCTTTGAGGAAACCTTACCAGATGCCAATGCTTTGGGTGAGGTTTACTATGCCAAGGGATCCGGAATCCTTCGCCTGGGTAACTTTACCCCAGTTTTCCGCAAATCATCGATCAAGGCAGATCGAACCTACCTCTATATTCCAGCGGATAATGTCAGAAAAAGAATTTACAATCAATTGGGATGGGCCATCGGAAAGAAAAATATTAGATTTTTGAGCAAGCAGGTTTTAGAGATAAACGAAGCAGAAAAGGAAATCCGTGAATTAGGCCTGGGAATTTCCGATGCCCAGAAAAAGTTCTTAATCAGCCAGGGCTTCAGCATTGTCCCCAGGGTCTGGAATGACCCGCGCTATCATCCCGGAAATATCGGTCCAAAGATCTCAGCCCTAAAAGCTTATGACATCATTATATTTGATGGCGAAGATATCCTTGGTTACCCGGATGCGCTTAAACCTTTAGCCCAAGCGCTCAAAAAGAACAGGATCAAGTATGGATATATAGAGATTGTTAAGCAGGATGGCGACAGACTCCTGCGCAGGTTAATGGGGAAAGATGTAGTTCGTGTTCACAGCGTGCCTAAAAGAGAACTGAAGAAACTTAAAAAAGATGAGGTGGTCAGGCGCTTTGTGCGCGCGGCCCGGGAGAGGAAAGCGAGATTGATCTATATGCGTCCCTTTCTCCCTCCTCAGGTAGATACCGATCCGGTTGCTTATAATTTAGATTATTTTGGCAAGGTAAAAACTGCCCTGGAAAAGGCAGGTTTTGTGATCGGAAAAGCAGAACCAATTCATCCCCTAAAAGTAAAAGGATGGCAGTTCTTGGTGCTTGGTCTGGGAGTGGTGGTCGGTACCTTATTTTTATTAAATCATTTTTTCAGGATCCACATCCTTTTGATGCTGGTGCTGGTCATTCTTTCTGCGGGAGGGATAATTTTTGCCGGGGCAGAGGGCTTCACAATTGAGCTTCAAAAGGGTTTGGCCTTGCTCACCGCAATTGTATTTCCAACGCTGGCTGTAATTTCCTCTTTTGCCAAAAAGGACAAACCATCTTTCCTGCCTTGGAATGGAACTCATGTCGTTCTGAATATATTGGCAGAAACGCTGATCGGGGTATTTCTCTTGATCGGACTCCTGGCGGACTATCGTTTTATGCTTGGGGTAGAAACCTTCAGGGGGGTCAAGCTAGCGCTGCTCGCCCCGATCCTGCTGGTTGCTTTCTACTTTATATTAATGCAGGGAAGGGGAGGGATTAAGGAGCGTATCCTTTCCTTTCTTAATACCGAAGTTAAAATACTCTCGATCCTGCTGGGACTTTTAGCCCTGGGAGCCTTGGGGATATTTGTGGCTCGTTCGGGTAATTTTGTCCTGCCGGTTCCAGGCATTGAGAAAAACATCCGTAATCTTCTGGAGACGATTCTGTTTATCCGACCGAGGACCAAGGAGTTTCTGGTGGGATACCCATTTATCTTCTTGGCAACTGTTGCGTTTTTACGCGGAAAGGTAAAATGGCTCTGGATCCTGGCTGCGCTCGGCGCAATTGCCCCTATTTCGGTTATGAACACCTTTTCCCATATCCATACACCGCTCATGATTTCGATGATCCGGACCGTGAACGGATTGGCGCTGGGGATCTTGATCGGGGGAGTGGTTGCTTTGATCGCTGGAACATTCATAAGAAAGGAGGAGGATAAAACATGAGGGTTCTTTTATCTGGATACTATGGCTTTGGAAATGTGGGAGACGAATCGGTTCTTCAGTCAATTGTTCAGGGGCTGCGCAATATCGATCCAAAGGTTGAGATCACCGTACTCTCAGTGTTGCCCCAGTTAACCAAGGAACTCAATCGGGTTAATTCGATTAATCGCTTTGACTGGCTGAGGATATTCTTTAAAATGCTGAAAACCGATGTATTTATGAGCGGGGGAGGGACCCTCTTGCAGAATGTCACCAGCACCCGCAGCTTTCTTTATTACATCGGATTGATTCTCTTGGCCAAGCTCATGCTGAAAAAAGTGGTGGTTTTTGCCCAGGGATTTGGCCCGCTCAAGGGAAGTTTTTCGCGAAGTTTGGCTCGTTTGATCCTGAATCGAGTGGATCTGATCACCTTGCGGGATAGAGTTTCCTACAATGAGATATTTAAGCTGGGGATCAAGCGGCCAAAAATCTATGTTACTGCGGATCCCTCTTTGATTTTGGAAGCTCCGCCGGTAGAGGAGGGCCAGAAGGTTCTTGGCCTGGAGGGCGTGAGAGGCGGAAGACCCCTGCTGGGAATTGCGGTCAGAAGCATCCCTGGCAGCAAAGAGGATAAGCTCTACAAGTCTCTGGCGGAAGTGATCGATTGGCTTTCTCAGGAATATAAATATGCTCCG
>JAZFXQ010000010.1:0-7700 GCA_036448795.1 Candidatus Margulisiibacteriota bacterium
TCATCCCTTCTTCAGTTTTTGCGCAGGGAGAGTTTGGCTTAAAGGACCTCTACATTGGGCTTCCGGCTAAACTGGGAAGGAACGGGGTTGAGGAAATAATCGAGATAGAATTAACCCAGGAAGAAAAGCAGGCGCTTCATAGATCTGCTCAAGCTATAATCGAAAATAATAAGAAATGCGTGAAATTTTAGCTAAAAAGATAACAGAGACCATAAAGAGATTATGCATTGAAGCCAATACTAATCTCTCGGAAGATGTCTTGGAGGCTTTGAACAAGGCTTTAAGCAAGGAAGAGTCTCCAACTGGAAGAGATATTCTTCGCCAGTTAATAAACAACGCCAAGATCGCCTGGCGCGACAAACTTCCGCTTTGCCAGGATACGGGCATGGCCATTGTTTTTGTTGAGATCGGCCAGGATGTAAGGATTATCGAAGGAACCTTAGAGGAAGCTGTAAATGAAGGGGTAAGCAGGGGATACCATAATGGCTACTTAAGGAAATCTGTGGTAGCAGACCCTTTAAGGAGAAAAAACACCGAGGATAACACCCCGGCCATTCTTCATCCTAAAATCGTTCCTGGAGAAAACATAAGGATCAGGCTCTTGGCTAAAGGTGGAGGCGCGGAAAATTGCAGCGCCCTTAAAATGTTTAATCCCAATTTTCCCAAGGAAGAAATCGATAATTTTGTCATAGAAACGGTTGAAAAAGCCGGCCCGAATGCCTGCCCTCCCATTATTGTAGGAATAGGGATTGGCGGAACTTTTGACTACGCTCCGGTTCTAGCTAAAAAGGCCTTACTCAGAGAGGTTGGTAAACACAACAGTGAACATGATACTGCCCAATGGGAAAAGGAGCTTCTGGAAGAAATCAATAAAACCGGGATCGGTCCGATGGGATTGGGAGGAAGGACCACTGCTTTGGCAGTGAATATAGAAAAACATCCCTGTCATATCTCCAGCCTGCCGGTTGCAGTAAACATTGAATGCCATGCGCACCGCTATAAGGAAGCAACCATATGAAATCCAAATTTCGAAAATTGACTCCGCCTTTAACCGCTAAAGACATAAAAGCCCTGAAAGTGGGGGACAAGGTGCTGATCTCAGGAAAGATGTTTGCTACCCGTGATTCTGCTCATCAGCTTTTTGGCAAAAGGCCCCCTTTTGACCCAGCCGGCGGAATTTTATTCTATGCCTCCCCTACCCCGGCCAAGCGCGGCAAAGTGATCGGCTCGATCGGCCCCACCACTGCCACGCGCATGGATCCCTTTACTCCGGATCTTCTCAAGCTTGGCTTAAAACTAACCATTGGAAAAGGAAGACGGGGACCAGAAGTCAAAGCAGCTATGAAAAAATATAAGGCTGCCTATGTGGTGGTTCCCGGAGGAGTAGCCGCCGCTCTTTCAAAGCATGTAAAAAAATCGACCACAATTGCTTTCCCAGATCTGGGCCCAGAAGCGGTGCTTGAGCTTGAAGTAACTGACTTCCCGGCCATTGTAGCCATCGACTCTAAAGGAGGAGACCTCTTTGAACAAGGCAAGAAAAAATTTCGCATTAAATAAGATAATCATACCTTCATTGTTAATTGTGACATTGTTAATTGTTAATTGTCCCCGGGCGGAAGCCAAGGAGTATGACGGAATTTGGTTCATGGGCATGAATCTTAAGCATGAGGTTTTCAAAGATCTAAAGGTTCGGCAGGCAGTCAACTCCTCGATCGACAAGAAGGTTATTGTTACTGAGATCATAAGTGAGGAAACGGTTCCCATAAGTTTTATTCCCCCTGGAATGCTGGGCTATGATCCTGATCTTGAACCCGCCTTTTATGACATCAAGTATTCCAAGATACTGATGAAAAAAGCGGGCTATCCCATGGCTGATAAACGCTTGAAAAACCTGACCCTCCTGCACACGGATGGGATCAAAACGATTGCCATTGCAAAAAAAATCCAGGATGACCTGAGAAATATCGGAATGAAGGTCAAGTTAGTCGAAGTGAGTTATCGGGATGAAGAAAAATGGGTGGATGAATTGATTTCCGCCAAACATGATTTCTTTTTGATGGGCTACAAGGCAGGCATTGAACAGCTCTTCACAGAAGAAGCAAGCGCTGGCCAGATTGACAGTTTTAATCTGATCGAGCCCCTTTTTAGGACAGATGGAGAAGTCAACTTTACCGGCTACAGCAATTCTGAAGTCGACAAGCTTCTGGATCAACTTGAGGGGATAAACATGGCCCTCAAAAACGAGCGGCACGCCAAGCTCAAAAAGATCAACCAGATCTTATATAAAGATCTGCCAGCTGTTGTTCTGTTCTATATCGAAAAATTATAAATTCGATGGATTCGATTAACTATTTTTTAAAAGTAAACAAGAAAGACACCTACCTCATCTGCCCGTATTTCGAGGCCTTTGAGGGCATGGTCGCCATCCGCACCCCCAAGCCGGTCGAGGGGCCTCAGGCAACCTTAAAGCTCATGGTCTCGCCGGATTTTAAAGAAGATTTTGATAAACTGCTTTCAAGTCTTTCGCGGAGGGTCAAATTTGAACGAATCCTGGGAAAAGTTTAAAAAGTTATTCAAGCCGAACCTGGTCGTAAAGGATATTTATAATATTGACTTTGAGAAAGTAAAAAGTCGGGGGATCAAGGCCCTGCTTGTGGATATTGACGACACCTTGATCCCCCGCGGAATAAATGATGTCTCTCCCCAGGTCTTTGAATGGATCGTGGCGCTCAAGGAACAAGGATTCAAGCTTTGCCTGACCTCAAACAGCTACCATCCCTTAAGGGTAAAATATTTCGGGGAGACCCTGGGAATCCCGGCCATCTCCCTGGGGCTCAAGCCCTTTCCCTTTGCCTTCAGGAGATCCTTAAAGATCTTGAATGAAAAACCGGAAAAGACCGCCATGATCGGCGATCAGCTTTTCATGGATATCCTGGGCGCCAATCTTTTGAAGATCTTTACCATCTATGTTAAATACGTGACCCCCGAAGGATTTTTCCTGAGAAGATGGATGCGGATGGCTGAGGAATGGGTCTCAAAAAGGGTCTAAACTAAAGACTTTAAGGCTTGCTTGATTATAACCTCAACATTCTGCGAGGAAAGATCAATTCCGGATTTAAGAATAGCATCCCGGGCTTCGCGTGGAGAATAGCCCAAAGAGATCAAGGCCGAGATGGCATCGGAAACAACCGGCTCATCCCCTCCCATGCCGATGGCCATGTCAGAGGGCTTAATGGCATAGGCCTTGGCAACTTTTTCCTTTAGTTCGATCACTAATTTTTGAGCAGTTTTCTTCCCAATCCCCGGAACAGTGCAAATCAGATCGACACTCCCTTTGGTGATGGCAGTTACCAGCTTATCAATCGGAAAGCCTGAGAGAATTGAGAGTGAGGCTTTAGGACCAACTCCACTAACCGTAAGAAGGAGCGAAAAAAGATTCCTTTCCTCCTTGGTAAGAAAACCATAAAGCGAAATATTATCCTCTCTTACCACTTGATAGGTATAAAGATGGATCTTCTCTCCCACTTTAGGAAGACGGCCCAAGGTGCCGCCCGAAACATGGACGTGGTAGCCAACATTGGCCACGTCCACCACCAGGTGGGCTTTATCAATATGCTCTAATATTCCTTTTAAATGTGAGATCATAGACTTGCCAATCTATAGGAATGCAGATGGCAGATAGCGATCGCTAAGGCATCTGCTGCATCATCCGGCTCGGGCAAAAAGGAAAGACCGAGCAGGGTCTTTACCATCTGCTGAATTTGCTTTTTATCTGCTCTCCCGTATCCAGTGACCGCCACCTTTACCTCAAGCGGCGTGTATTCCGCAACCGGGATCTTATGCTTTGCAGCCGTAAGGAGCACAATTCCCCTGGCCTGTCCAACCGCCATGGCAGATTTTGCATTTGCTCCAAAATAAAGCTTCTCAATCGCCAGCGCCTGCGGCTTATAGTCTAAAAGAAGCGCTTTCAGACCATTGTATATTTTCCGCAGCCGGGCCTGAGAAGTGTCTTTTCGAGAAGTAGTGATAACGCCGTGGTCAACAAAAACCAGCTTGTTCCTTTTCTCGGTGATCAAGCCGTAGCCAGTGGTGGCCGTGCCCGGGTCAATACCCAAAATTAGCATTCTAACTGATTTTAGCACGCATCTCTAAGAAATTAAAGGGTTATCTCCAAGTTTCCGGTTATATCGGTCAGCTTGTAATCCGGCGCGCGGCTGATCTCCTGCTCAGCGCGGATGGTCAGGTCAACATAATCACTCAGGGCGTACTTTGTTCTCAAAGCATAATTGCTCTTCTCGGTTTCCGCTCCGGCATAAGACTTTGAATAGGTGTAATCAAAGTCAACCCTCAGGATCTCCCCCAAACGATAAATGATCCCGAAACCGGGGGAAAAGGTATAGGTCACCTGGGAAAGGAGATAGTCCGTGGTTCGGTTGTAGGCTCCGCTGAGCGAGAAAGTCCAATTTTTTGATAAATTCCAGATCCCTTTTAGAGAGGCGGCATGACTTTTGGTATCCACCACATTGGATGAGGACTCACCGCTTCCCTGATCAGTTTTTTGAAATGTGTATCGCGCATCAACTGAAAATTCTTCAGAAAGAGAGGTCTTGGCAATGGCGTCGATCTTTCGGGTGGTTCCCCTTCCCTCAGTATAGGTATAGGGTTCCTGGGTGGAAGCCAGGGTGGTGCTAAAAGAATTATCCTGCATATAATTAAACTCTGTGGATAAGATCTTGAAAGGAGCCATCTTCAGGGTATAAAGGGTCGAATCAGTATCTTCGGATTTTTCCTTTACTCTGTAATTCGGATAATCGTTCTTATAAACGTTAAACGATTTTCCCAGTTTATAGATCAAACCCAGCAGAGCATACTTGACCGGGATTATATTGATCTCGGCCTGCTGCTGCTCGTTTTTGTAGCTTAGAGTATCCGTTCTCAGGATGCGCGTAAAGTTCGGTTTGAACAAATACCTCAGGCGCAGATAACGGAAAGGCCTTAGGTCAAAGGAAAAAGAACCGGACTGCTTGGAAACCGATTCGGCCGTGGCAGGAAACTCCTCCTTGACCGAAGCAATAGTGTATTTTCCATCGGTCTTGAAGGCCTGGGAAGGCTGCGCCCGATAAGCCAGATCAGCAACATTGGTATGCCCCTCCTGGCTGTCATCGATGATCTGCAGAGAAGATGAGACAAAATACTGTTTGGAGGGGGTTGCGGAAAGGTTTAAATTATAGGTCCGACGGTAAGGTTTGAGGCCAGTGGGCTCTTTGCGGTCCTCAAGCTCGACATTCGAAGAGAAAACGATTTTTTCAAGCCCAACCGTGGCCAGACCAAAATTCACTTTTTTATAATCGGTCACTTCTTCCGAGGGAGAGCGCCTGAGCCATTTCTCAAGAGTTCCCTTGAGACTGGTTGAAAGAAATCCAAAGCCATAAATGGATTCCACTGAATTCCTGGTGATCACCCTGCGGAGCTCGCTTCCGGTCACCGGATCATTGCTTTCGTCGATCTCACAAAAATCATATTCGAGCGAGGGCATTCTCTCCGGGGTGAGCTTTGCCTTGGCGGTTTTGTAAATATTTTTATAAACCACTCCGCTCTGGGTATATTTTTGATAAGCATAATCTCCTTTGCTGCCGAAAAGAGATCCGGGACGATAACTCAGCCCTCCCCCGTATTCCCAAACATCCTGTTTGGGATCCGGATCCGCGATCGGTGCAAATTTTGGCCCGACCCGTTTGACATGCGCGGTCAAACCAAAAGGTCCAAAGGAGGAACTCAGGCTCAGCTTGCCTGCTCTTCCAGCCTCCTTGGTAGCAGAAGTTGAAAGGAGATCTAGATTCTTGAGGGAATAAGCGATCTCTCCGTTTGCGGAGAGGTTCTCTGAGACCAAACTACCATCCGCTCCCAGCACATAATGACTCTGGGGACTGATCGCTTCCCCGGTGATGCTCTCTCTTATTCCCTGTGCACCGGAGAGGCTGTCGGAGTCGTCCAGATAGGTCGCCCCGATCTTCAAATAAGGTAAAGGTTTGTAAAAAGCGCGCATGCCATAAGTTGCATGTTGATAAAGGGTTTGGCGGTAGTCATAATAAATTTGAATGATGGATTTTGCATCGATGACCCTTTTGATGAAAGTGACCGTTGCTGCCTGGTAATCAATGCTGTAATCATCGCCCCGCTTTTGACGCGTCCCATCCACATAGACCCGCTCGCTGTCGATGACCACCGGCGAAAATTCCAAATTATAAGGACCCTGAGTTCCGTCCCCATACCTTCGATAAAATTTGGCTTCACCTTTGGGAGAGGAATAAAGAGCAGTAAAACCCCATCTGTCGTAATCCCCTTTTATCCTGCCTCCTGAAAGAACCTTATTCAGCCTGGTAAACTCTGTTTCAGTCAGATCCGCGGTAAAGTCTCCCAGATACACTTCGGTACTCCCCCGCCGCATAAGAATAGAGATCTTTTCTTCGCGTTCCCCGATCTGGGTGACCCCGGTGGCAGTGGTCCGGTACAAATTGGCTTCGATGTCTGTATCCGCCGCTCGGCCGGAAATATTTATACGTAAGGTTTCTTCTCGAGTTTGAATGGTTCCTGGAGCATAGCCCTCCTTTGAACCCTCGAGAGAACGAGTTTTAAAAGTTATGGTCTGGCTTCCTTTTATCAAAAGAGGTGCTGCTTCGGGACTGATTTCCTCAATTTCAACCGCTTCCCCGGTAACCGGAAGGATAATCTCTTCGGCTTCCAGAGTAGCTTCTGGAGGCAGGGGGATCGGCTCCAGCGGCACAAACTTCTTCTTTTTGGCCTGGTAAGTTACTACGCTTTTTGACCAGAAAACATCGTATCTTTTCTTAAGTCCCAGACGCTCCAGCAGGACTTCGTGCCATGCCGGAGGTTTGGCGGGTAGAGGATAAGGATATCTTATCCAGGCTGTAAAACGATGTCCGCCCTCTTTGTAGTCTTCCGGGATCTCAAATTCCCCCCACCATGCTCCTTCTCGATAGGTCATGGGTATCTCTTTTTCCCGGTCGGAATAAAGAGTGACCTTTTGAGCAGGCTTAAAGGTGCGCAGCTTTATGGATGTTTTTTCTCCGATAAAGGGAGGATAGTCCGGATGGAAACTCAATCCGTATTCATCTGTGTAAATTGCTTCTTCGTAATATTTGCCTTGTGCTTCTGAGATCCGGCATAGTGAGGCAAATAAAAACAAAGACAGAAGTATTGCTGCCAATCCGCGCATGGTGAAATACATTTTATCACTTATTTATGTTAGAATAAAATGAAGCTATGTTCATCATCACCGAACGTCAGTACAAGATCATCATGCATCAGGCCCAGGCTTGCTATCCGCAGGAAAGCGGGGGATTCCTGGGCGGAAGAGAAAATACCATCCTGGGAGTACTTCCCATCCCCAACAAATGTCTATACGATCGTACCGAAGTCTTTGCCCTAACCGATGACGATATTGATCTGGCTTATAAATTCTTGATCAAACATAAACTAGAATACCTTGGTATCTATCACAGCCATCCCAAGGGGGTCCCCTATCCCTCTGAACAGGATCTGGCACATCATCAGAAATACCTGTTTATTGTCGGCCTAAAGGATCGTTATAATCCAGAACTCTACGCCTGGCGGGTGGAGGGGAAGAAGGTCTATGCTGAAGATATAAAGATCATAAGTGATATCGGTGTAACCGTAAT
>JAZFXQ010000011.1:0-2647 GCA_036448795.1 Candidatus Margulisiibacteriota bacterium
AGCGTAGTTGACTATACTGACCGTTCCTCCGCGATCCTTTGGGGAGATGGGGCTGTGGCATCTATCATCTCAAATAAACCGAGTGGATTTGAAGTTGTTGATCTATTTATTGATTCTAAATCCTCAGGGGCTTACAGCATAGTTGTCCCTGTAAAAGGTTGTTTTTCGCAGGAGGGGAACAAGGTCCAGAATTTCGCGGTGCGCTACAGCATCAAAGCCTCACTTGAAATGCTTAAAAGAAACAACTTGTCCGGCAAGGCAGCTGAAGAGATCGATTATTTGATACTGCATCAAGCGAATTTAAAGATGATGAAATCGATCGCAAAGCATTTAGGGGTGGAAGAAAACCAGCTCCTGCATAATATAGAACATTACGGCAATACCGCTGCGGTCGGAGCAGCCTCAGTACTTGCTGAAAATTGGGATAAAATAAAATCCGGGGAGAAGGCACTCATAACAGTCGTGGGATCAGGTCTCTCCTGGGGTTCCATGCTATTGAAGAAGGTAGACTGAAATCCTCGATTTACAAGATAAAGAAAATATTATATAATACGCTACTGTGTTGCCTAAACCAATCGATATATTGCCGCAACAGCCGCCGTTCTTATTTGTGGATGAGTATTTAGAGCTGGATGAGAACCATTGCCTTGCAAAATATACCTTTAAGAAAGACGAATGGTTTTTTAAGGGGCATTTCCCCGGCAATCCGGTGGTGCCGGGAGTAATACTAATAGAAGCCATGGCACAAACCGGTGTCGTTAGTTTAGGGCTTTTTTATTTTGCCAATAAGAAAAAAATCCCTTTTGAAAAGGCCAAAGAAGAGGTGTCTTCTTTATTTACCCATTTGGGTGAGGTTGAGTTTCTTGAAAAAGTAAGCCCGGGTGAAACAATATTTATTTTGTGTTACCAGAAATTCTGCCGCTTTAACAAAATTGAGACAGGGGGTGAGATTTACAAAATAGTTAACGGGGAAAAGAAAGCAGTATGCACCCATAAAAATTTAACCGGACAAGGAGTAAAATTTAAAGGAGGCTAAAATGGAAAGAAGCGAAGTGCTCGCTGGATTAAAAGAGATCCTGGTCCCTTTTCTGGGGGTAGAGAAAGAGAAACTGGATGTTATTACCGAAGCAACCGATATAAACAAAGATCTGGGAGTTAAATCTACGGATACGGTCAACATAGTTCTGGAAATAGAAAAAAAATGGGATATTACATTCGAAGATGAGGAGATCGATAACTTAACTGAAGTTACCATTAAGTCAGTCAGCGATCTGGTCATGTCAAAAAAATCCTAAAAAGGGAGTAATTTTGTGGTTGAGGTTGCCATAGTTGGAGCGGGCATAGTTTCGTCTCTGGGCAATGATCTGGAAACCTTTTCTAAGAATCTTCAGGAAGGAAAGATCGGCTATAAGACCATTCCCCTTCACGAGCAGCTGAACTTCAGGTCAAAGATCGCAAGCTACCCGGACGAATCAAAGATCGATTACCAGTCCTACGGCATAACCCCACAAGATCTGCTGAGTTGTGACGATGTAGCCCGCTTTACTCTGGTGGCCGCGGCTCAAGCGGTTAAACAGGCCGGCCTGAGTGAGAGCGTAATTCGAAATCCTGATTGTGGAGTTCTGATCGGCTGCGGTCTGGGCGGAGGAAATGAGTTTATTGATCAGGCATTCCAGCTGACCAACAAACAAGCAATCTTTACTAAAGAAAAAAAATGGAAGAGTTTGAATCCCAAACCCAGAAATATGGGAAGTCACAGGGTGGACAGCACCATGGCCTCCACCTGCGCGGCAAATGCATCTGTGTTCTTCAAGACCCAGGGCATAGGTGAATCACTAAGTTCCGCCTGCAGCACCGGCATTGGAAATATTGGATACGCATACCGCATGATCAAACACGGCTATCAAAAACAGATGATCTGCGGAGGGGCTGAAACTTCCTGCTGGAACGTGGCGGTTGGTTTTGACGGCATGATGGTCTTGTCTCCTACCGGGTCGCATTCGCTCTCTGGTAAAAGAAACGGATTTGTGATTGGTTCAGGTGCCGGGGTGGTAGTTTTAGAAGATCTGCAAAGTGCCCTGGACAGAGGGATCAAGCCCTTAGCAGTTATAAAGGGGTATTACAGCGGCTCTTGCGGCAGCGGGGATATGGTCGCTCCTTCAAGAGAGGGTCAAATTCGCTGCATCAAGGGTGCTCTGGCAGATGGGCACCCCAGCTGGAAAAACAAATTCGGTGAAGGCTGGAAGCCGGATATCGTAAAACTGCATGGCACAGCCACTCCGACCGGGGATGCGGTCGAAGCCAAGTCCGTGGTGGAGTGCTTCGGCACGCAGGGATATTATTTAACCGCCCCTAAAGCCCTATTTGGTCATCTGCTGGGTGCGGCAGGATCAGTTGAGTTGATCAGTACCGTTGACATGCTCCAGAAGGGCTACGTAATTGCCAATATTGATTGCGAGCCGCTCGATCCAGAGCTGGAATTTGTAACCCATCTCATCCCCAGAAAAATGGTTAAGGGGGATTTTAAAACCGCCCTCTGTTTATCCTTTGGTTTTGGCAGCACCAATGCAGGAATGATCTTAGAAAGAGCATGAATCGCCGTCAAATTCTTCTATTGAGAATTCAATCTTTTCTTTCCTGGATCTTT
>JAZFXQ010000012.1:0-24880 GCA_036448795.1 Candidatus Margulisiibacteriota bacterium
GGCAAAACTCTAGAACAAAAACGGGAAATGCAGAATGTAAAAGACTACTATAAGTTCATTAAATTTGCTGAAGCAAAAATACCGCCGGAAGCAAGTTTTACTCTGATTACCCGCCCGGAATACCGCTTCAGCGTTGAAAGAGCAAGTTATTATTTATATCCTCGGCGATGGCTAGATAAGCAAGCTACTTATTTGTTGCTTTTTGATAAAATGCCCAATCAAGCGGTGCTTAAGAACTATAAAGTGATTGAACAATACAGAAAAGGGGCCTATATATTAAAATCCAAAAATAACGATGATGTATTTTAAATTAGCCATAGCGATTTTCATACCATTTCTGTTAGGAGTTTTTGGGATCTCAGCCATCCTGAGAGAAAGACTGCAGTTCTTCGCATATTTCGAACGATTGGCTATTGCCTTTGCTATTGGCGTATGGATATTAGTCTTAATCATGTTCAGTTTACCCTTTATTAAGGTTCCCCTTACGTTCCTAAACATCAGCTTGACGGCCAGCCTCTTCCTAATTGGATTAGCTCCCTTTTCTTTAAAATTTCTAAACTATTTTTTGCCAAAATCCTGGCCAAAACCGAAAAATTTTTGCTTTTATCTCATACTATTCCTGATTGCCATTAAAGTACTTTTTGTTTTCTGGTCGGCCCTGCTCAAACCTATGATCGGTCCAGACATAATCAGATGCTATGCTCTCTCGGTCAAACACACCTTTCTCAACAAGGTTCCCCTCTATTCAGGCCATAAACCCCCTCTCCCCTTCCTGATCGAAAGCTGGCCCGTCATCAGCGTCGGGGTCTGGATTGATACACTGCTTCCGCTCCTCTATCCCTTTATGTATCTATCTCTTTTAACTATCTTTTACTCTTGCCTAAAACGCTCTTTTTCCGAATTATACGCACTCTTCTTTACATTTCTTTTAGCTTCCATCCCTTTTCTTCTTTTCCATGCTGGAACGGCCTATGTTGATTTTCCCCAGGCTTTTTATTACTCGGCGGCCACGATCTATTTTTTCCAATTCGTGAAAGGGTATAAGTTTTCCAAAAACAAGGCCTATTCAATGCTTATCTTAGGCACAGCATTTTTGGGGATGTCTATCTGGGTAAAAAAATCAGGCCTCTACTATGCTGGAATAAATATTTTTGTTTTACTTTCATTTTTAGCCCTTCGTTGGAAAAGCATCCAAAAAGTGGAATGGCTGTCTTTGACAAAAATTGCCTTACTCTTTATGGGTATTGTCTTACCCTGGCTTGTCTATCATAAATTTCTTACGCTCGGCTTTTACTCTAGTCAAGTCATCTCTTCTTTAGAGACTTGGCCCTATCTATCTCTCTTAACACGAAATATGGTCATTTTCCCCGTTGCCTCCAGAAACATGTTTCTAGAAGGGCATTGGCAGCTGCTCTGGACCTTATTTTTAGCGGCTCTTATACTCTTTCCCAAAAAATCCTTTTCTCTGCCTAATTTTGCTCTGGTTATTATTGTATTTTTGCAGTTGATCGCACTCTATACACTCTTTGGATATACGAATTTATTTAGATTTATCCTCGATGACAGTCTCCTCAATCGTCTTATGCTCCATTTTGCCCCTGTAGTTCTTTATTTCTGCGCAGAAACCTGCTCATTCAAAGAGGAAAAAGGTCAATAAAAAACCGAAGGCTTCGGAGCTCCGAAGCCTTCGGTCAAAAAACATTACACTATACTAATTAGTACATTGAATAGAGAGAGTGATTTATATAGACGCGGCCGTTAGCGCTGTCGTAATACCAACCGCCCTCGGTGCCACTTGGCGTTCCGGATCCCTGTTCCACATCGTTGCAGTCACAAAATGGGTCTTTGGGAATCAAGTTATCTTGAAACATGATGGCTTCGATCGTGGTTGGAATACCGTCATTCTCATCTATATTATTGGCAATATTGCTGGCATAGGTGATGGCTACCGCGGCACGAATACCACCCAGCGCACCCTTGGCTGCAGCTTCCCTTGCCTTACCGGCTAGATCCACAAACCGAGGTAATGCAGTCGCAGCTAATATTCCCAAAATAACGATGACCATTACCAATTCAATTAACGTAAAACCTCGTTTCATGCTTTTCTCTCACCTCCTTTAGCTCTAAATATTAGCACACCCCTTGACTTTGTCAAGTGGTTTCATCTGACCGCATAGGCTGCATAAAAAACATAGATACTGATAATTAACACAACTATCCCAATAATATTTCGGGAGCCCATTACCACTTCATCTGTAGAAAATATAATTTTATTTGATAGATTTGAAAGCCAGGACAGCCAATTCGGCAAAACCAAGAAAAGAAGACCAAAGAGCAAACAGATTATCCAGATAGAGGTTAAATACCCTAGCTCGGGATAATTTGCAACTACATAAAGCAGCCATCCTCCCACCGCTATCAAGAGCAAGCCGATCCAAACTTTTATTGGCTGAAGTTTTTCATCTAAATATAAAACCACTCGATTGCAAACCTCACCCAGCTTCCCCAAAAATTTTGCCGCAAAGAGTAAAATTACGGCGAAAACCAAAATTATACTACCGAGCGCAAATAAATACCCCATCCAAACCTTCCTCCTTTAATTACTTCAACATTAAATAAGCTGAGTAGAAAACATATATCGCCACAACTATCAAGATAATTCCTAAACTCTTTCGGGCCCCAATCACAGCCTCATCTGTTGAAAGTAGAATCTGGTCCAAAACTTTCGAAAGCCAATCCAGCCACCCCGGCAAAAACAAATAAAGCAGACCAAAGAAAAGAACCACCACCCCAATTATATGAAGATACCAAAGTTCTGGATAACTAAAAGCCACTGAAATCACCCATCCACCAATTATCACCAAAACAATCCCAACCAGCATCCGGTATGCTCTGAACCCCTTATCGATATAGCCCACCGGTTTGTTTAAAAATTCACCAATTGCTAAAAGCATCTCCCGAGAAAAAATAAAAAGCGCCCCAAATATCAACAAGACCACACCGATCGTAATTAACCAGACCATTTTTTAATCCCTCTCTTCCTTGACCGCCATTATATTTTATCTGAGCATTTTGTCAAGCACTAAAATGTTTTATAAACCTTGATTAAATCCCACATCGGCATAAAGATGCCAAGGGCAAAAATCATCAAAAGCACCCCTAAACCCAAAATCAAAATAGGCTCCAGGAGGGGGGTAAGGTTCTTTATGGTATAATCCGCTTCTCGATCAAAATAGTCTGCAACCTTATTTAACATCCCTCCCAAGGATCCGGCCTTTTCCCCAATGGCCACCATAGCAATGGCAATCGGAGGAAAAATTCGACTCCCCTTCATGGGTTCAGCCAGACTCTTCCCCTGGTTGACCTCGTCTCGAACATCCAGAATTACCCGCGAGATCACTTTGTTTCCCACCGTGGCGGATGAAATCGTAAGCGCCTCCAGAATGGGAATTCCGCTCCGAAGCATGGCTGCCAGCATTCGGCAAAACCTGGAAAGATTGATCTTTGAGAAAAGCGGACCAAAGATGGGGGTCGAAAGAATAAAACGATCCCAGGAAAACCTTCCCTTTTCCGTATCCAAAATCTTTTTACTCATATAAACTAAACCGAAAATAGCACCTAAGATCCAATACCAATAATTCATGGCCACATAATTGATGCCAATTAATATCCGAGTTGGGAGCGGTAGTTCCGCTTTGAAAGCGCCAAAGAAACTGACAAAGCGCGGGAGAACAAACATAGTCAAAACCACAAAGGCAATAGACAAGGCCCCCATAACTACCAAGGGGTAGCGGGTAGCGGTTTTTATCTTCTCCCTGGTTTCAAGCTCCTTCTCCAGCAAACTTGAAATCCCGTCCAGAACCTCATCCAGGATACCTGCCTTTTCTCCGGCCCTCACCATATTTATAACTAAGGGTGTAAATACTTTTTCGTAACTCTCCAAAGCATCCGAAAAAGTTGATCCGCTTTCTATTTCTTTTTTTATGGTTAAGACTATCCCTTTAAATCTTTTATCCCTTACCTGTTCGTGGACCGCATCTAACCCTTCAACCAAGGGTACCCCAGCCTCTAAAATTGAAGCAAGCTGCCGCGTAAAAACAATTATTTCCTCGCTCTTTATCTTCTGAAAAGAAGCCAGCCAGGTTTCAAGCTTAAGATAGACTCCGGACGTTTCAACTGGAGAGATGGAGACCGGAGTATAGCCAAGTTTCTCAAGCTGGAGAGCAATCCCTTTTGAATCTTCAGCCTCCATAACGCCTGAGGTTAAAACTCCATATCGATCTCTTGCTTTAAAATTAAAACTAGTCAAGCTGAGTCACCCGCATCACCTCATCCAGTGTGGTCTTCCCTTCTTGGACTTTGAGCAGGCCGTCCTCCCGCAAGGTTTTCATTCCAGATTTAACCGCAACCTTTCTAATCTCATCGGCGGAAGCCTTTTTCAAAATCAATTCTCGGATCTTATCATCCACCACCAAAATCTCAAAAATCCCCATGCGCCCCCTGTAACCCGTTCCCCGACAATGCCGGCAGCCCTTCCCTTCAAAGAAGGTATACTTCTTATTTGGATCAAAGCCGATCCTTTGCAGAAGTTCCTTGGGGGGATCAAAAGGAACTTTGCAGCGTGAACAGACCGTTCTAACCAGCCGCTGAGCAATGGCCGCTGCCACTGAAGAAGCAGTTAAAAACGGCTCGATCCCCATGTCCACTAAACGGGTCAAGGCGCCCGAGGCGTCATTTGTATGTAGTGTAGAAAAAACCAGGTGTCCAGTCAAGGCTGCTTGAATAGCAACCGCTGCAGTATCCGAATCGCGAATTTCACCTACCAGGATGACATCCGGATCCTGTCTGACGATCGAGCGCAGAGCATTCGCGAACTCAAGCCCGGCTTTGGGATTAATCTGCGACTGCCGTATTCCGTGAAGCTCGTACTCGACCGGGTCTTCCACGGTCATGATATTCTTCTCAGGCGAGACAATGGAGTTTAAGGTCGCGTAGAGAGTAGTCGTTTTACCTGAACCAGTTGGACCAGTCACCAAAATAATGCCATAGGGTCGCTTAATGATTTCTTCAAAGTTTTTCAAGTTCCCTTTTGAGAAACCCAGGTCCTCCAAGCCGAGCAGAACACTTTCCTTATCCAACAGGCGCATCACCAGACTTTCACCATAGATCGAGGGATAGGAGGAAACGCGCGCATCGATATCTTTTTCTTCCGTTTTGAGCTCAAAGCGGCCATCCTGGGGAACGCGAGATTCAGCAATATCCATTTTGGCCATTACTTTTATGCGGGTCACGATAGAGGAATGCAAATAGAGCGGAGCAGTTGACACATCGTGCATTAACCCATCCACCCGATAGCGAATTCGAATATTCTCCTGGGTCGGTTCAATGTGAATATCCGAAGCCCTTTCCATGATCGCCCGCAGAATTAAAATGTTCACCAGCTTGACAATCGGGGCCTCTTCGACCGGGACCCCGGCCGGCACCGACGGTGCAGCCTCTTCAACCGGACCAATGCTCTTAATCAAACTCTCAACCGAGCCGGCCACCCCATAATACTGATTGATGGCCTGATTGATATCGTTTGATGTCGCGACCATCGGCTCAACATCACACTTGCTTTTGGAGCGCACCTCATCTAAGGCTAAAATATCAAAGGGATCCACCATGGCCACCGTCAATACATCTCCCACTTTGAAGAGAGGCATCAATTTATATTTTTTAGCGGATGAAAAAGGCACCAAATTAATGATTTTCTTGTCCACCAAATAACTCGAGAGGTCAACCCGGGGAAATTCCATTTCCTTTTCAAGGAAAGCAATCAGTGCATCCTCGCTTACCAAGTTCAGTTTTAAAATGCTTTTAATTAAGGTGTCGCCGGTCGTTCTTCCGGCTTCAATGGCGGTCTTGATCTGATCTTCGGAAAGCAATCCACTTTTCAGTAAACTCTCGCGTAAGGATTTGCTTTTGTCAACCATTCCTTGACCCCTATTTGCTCTTTGGGAGTGTCTCTTTTATCTTTTCCAAAAGCGCGGTTGTATCAAAGGGCTTGGTAACATAAGCATCTGCACCCATCTCGATCCCGGTTTTCTTATCTTTTTCCTGGATCTTTGCGGTAACCATTATAATCGGTATATGGCTGAAATTTTCGTCAAATTTCAGCATGCGAGCTACTTTGTAACCATCCAATTTAGGAAGCATAATATCCAAGACGATCAAATCCGGTTTCTCGCTTCTGGCTTTCTCAAGCGCTTCCTGCCCATCCCCAGCCGTGATAACCTCGTAGCCCTGAGATTTAAGCATCAAGGTCAATAAAGATGCCACATCTGGCTCGTCATCCACAACTAAAATCTTTTGCATCTTTTCACCCATATAAACCCCGGTGATTATAACACATGTGTTATAATTATGTAAGAGGTGGATTTCTCTTATGTATTTTCAATCCGAAAAAGCCATCCTGGTAGGAATTTATATCTCTGGCACTGCTCGTCAAGATTCCCCTCCTGGTTTCAAAAAAATTCCATTAGCTGAATCAATGCAAGAATTAGAGAGATTGGCAGTCACTGCTGGAGCGGAAGTAGTTGGAAAAACTACGCAAAAAAGATCGAGTCCCGATCAAAAATATTTTATTGGATCAGGAAAACTTGAAGAGTTGAAATCTCTGGCAAGTTCTCACCAAGCAAACTTGATTATATTTGACTGTTCCCTTACCCCTTCTCAGGAGAGAAATCTAGAAGAAGCTTTGGAAATTAAGATCATTGACCGCACCGAATTAATCCTGGATATCTTTGCTCAACATGCCAGAAGCCACGAAGGCAAACTCCAGGTAGAGCTGGCACAATCATTTTTTTTACTAACTAGACTTACGGGCCACGGCATTTTGATGTCAAGACTGGGAGGGGGAATCGCCACCAGGGGACCAGGGGAAACCAAATTGGAGTACGACCGGCGCCGCATTCGCAAGAAAATTTCCGACCTCCACAAAGAAATCGACAAGGTTAGAAAAGAGAGAGCAATCCGAAGAGAAAAGAGGAGGCAGAGCCATATTCCAAACGTGGCTATGGTCGGCTATACCAATTCCGGCAAATCGACCTTGCTAAACTCACTGGCCAAGGCCGAGGTTTTTACCGAAGATAAGCTTTTTGCTACTTTGGACCCCACCATCCGGCGAGTTTATCTTCCCGAAGGAAAGATAATTCTTTTAACCGACACGGTTGGCTTTATTCAAAAGCTCCCTCACCAGCTTATCGCGGCTTTCAGGGCAACCCTGGAAGAAACCACCGAAGCTGACTTCCTTCTGCATGTAGTGGATATCTCTCATCCTTATTTCGAAGATCAAATTACGGCGGTTTATACGGTCCTGGAAGAGCTAAAATCGGTCACAAAACCGATCATCACGGTTTTCAATAAAATCGATAAATTGAACAAAAAAATATCGAGAAAACTGATCGAGAAATATCATCCGGCCGTGGCTGTTTCGGCCCTTTGCAATCAGGGGCTAGGAGAACTTCAGAAAATGCTGGCTCAATGGAGTAGCGGCAATCTCTAGATCACCACCTACATTTCCCGCCCCACTGCTTTTGCGATCAATTTCAATTCCCTCATCAGTTCAGCAAAAGTATCTGGCTTGAGGGACTGCGGCCCGTCTGAAAGCGCCTCGTCCGGATGCGGATGGACTTCGATCAGAAGGCCGTCCGCCCCGGCAGCCACACCGGCCTTGGCCATAGCTGGGACCAGATCCCACTCTCCTGTTCCATGGCTGGGATCGACGATCACCGGCAGGTGAGACAATTTCTTGATCACCGGAATAGCGTTCAGATCCAAAGTATTGCGGGTTGAATTTTCAAAGGTCTTGATCCCTCGCTCGCACAGAATCACATTTTTATTCCCCTCGGAAATGATATATTCTGCTGACATCAACAATTCTTTGATGGTAGACCCAGAACCGCGCTTTAACAGAATCGGCTTCTTCGTTTTTCCGACCTCTTTCAACAGATTAAAATTCTGCATATTGCGCGCACCGATCTGGAGCAGATCCGCGTACTTTACCACCAGTGCAACATCCCTTGTGTCCATAACCTCGGTCACAATTGATAGACCGGTCTTCTCCTTCGCTTCGGCAAGGTATTTTAGACCTTCTTCTCCTAAACCCTGGAAAGAATAGGGAGAGGTTCTGGGCTTAAAAGCTCCGCCCCGCAAGGCAACCGCACCTACTTTCTTTACCTCCTGGGCTACTTCAAGGATCTCCTTTTTCCCCTCCACCGAACATGGCCCAGCGATCACGGCCACCTTCTGTCCCGCACCGATCGAAAGGGATTTTGAGATCTTGACGACCGTATCTCGACCCTGAAACTCCCGACTGACCAGCTTGTATGGTTTCCTGATCGGAACGATCTCAGAAACGCCCGGAAGCATCTGGATGGTTTCAAGCTCGATCACACTCTTATCTCCAATCGCTCCGATAACCGTCCGCTCAACACCCTTTGAAAGATGGATTCCAAAACCGTGCTGCTTTAGTTTTTCTACCACATGGTTAATCTGCTCATCACTTGCATCTGGCCTCATGATGATGATCATTCTTTGCTACCTCCTTAAGCTTACCGCTTCCCTGAGATAGATGTGTTCCATTTCATTCTGTTTTTTATCGGTGTTCACATGCAAAAGAACCCTTATGCATTTGGGCAGACTCCCCGGAACATCGATCTCGCGGGTGCAAAGAAGTGGGGTCTCATTCCATTCCAGCTCCCGCGCAGCCACCGCCGGAAATTCTGCATTTAGATCCTTCGTCACAGAGAAAACAACCGAGGCAATCTCCTTAATTCCAATCTGGTTCCTCTTTGCAATTTCCGAAAGCAATTTTTTGGTCGCGGCAATGATTTCCTCTTTTGCATTATTGGAGACGGTTGTCGCCCCTCTTATTCCCCTGATTGGCATGGCTAGATGGTATCAAATTTTTACTAGGTAAGCAAGATATTCTTTGTTTAGTTCGGAAATTAACCTGTTTAAAAACTCTTCAAGATCAAAATCCCTGCCTGATTCGATCTTAAGGGAGGTAGCAGTCTTCCTAATTTCGGGAGGAAAAGAGCCAGCCCGATTATTGACATTCACTCCCATGCCAATAATCAGATGGCCAGAAGCCATTCTTTCCACCAGGATGCCCCCTAACTTTTTGCCGTGCAGAATCAGGTCGTTGGGCAACTTTATCTCTGCCTTCAATCCGGAGAGCTTTTCAACTGCAGTCACGACCGCTCTCGCCCCAAGAATAGTAATAGAAGCGATATCCTTTGGGTTTTTAAAGGGCCTTAAAATTGCGGAAAGATAGGCCCCGACCTCAGCCGGAGAGAACCAAGCGCTTCCAGGTTTTCCCTTACCTTTGGTCTGGGATCCGGAAACAATAAGCGTGCCTTCGCCCAACCCTCTTTTTATCAGGCGCTTAGCTTCGTCATTGGTGGAATCTATTTCTTTATAACGGATTATCTTTTTGCCGATAATTTTATTCATCTTAAATAAGAAAGCCCTCACATCTCTGCAAGGGCCTTCTTTGTATTAGTACTCCGCAGACTGTTTAGAACTCGTACATCAGTCCTAAAGCTGCCACGTCTGATGTATCATTGGTTGATTTATCCTGATGGATGAGATACTTTGCATCCAAAGTGGTGTTGGGAGCGATAGCATAGGAGATTCCACCCTCAGCAGTCAGCCTGCCTTTAGGCGCTTCGTATTTATAATCTCCTGCCAATCGAATATCCCCCTTACCAACCAGCTTGATATTCTCAGAAACGGCCTGGACCACTTCGCCGCCAAGGTTCACGGTTCCTTCCTCGAGTGCTCGGTTAAAATTATCCAAGCCAGCAATATCAAACTCTTCTGCTGCGAATCTATCTGTAATATAGTCGGAACCGATCTTGGACACGGTGATATTGGCAACTGTTCCGGTATCCCAGACGTCGTTCAAGGCGACTTCTCCAGCTACCATCCAGTTTTTCTGTTCTGTTCCGCCCAGACCGAATTTTCCGGAAGCCTCAACCTTTTCAGCCAGAGGTGCGGCCAAGGCAATGGTCGCGCGCATATCCCTGGTCTTGGAAGAGAACTGCCCGGAAGAATAATAATCACCGGTGGCCTCAAGCTTTAAGGTCTTCAGCAATGGAACATCCTCAAAAGCATAGCCGACTGTTCCGGTGATCAGGCTGGATCTCACCCTGCCAGTAGCGGGATGGTCTTGGGCGATATATCCGCCAGAAACATCCATTCCCCAAAGCTGGGTGGATGCCATAATTCCGGTATCCGGCCGTTCATAGACCACACCCACTTCGCTTGGAAGGGGTCCAGCTGGGTCAGCCTCGTGTGTCCGCGCACCAGGACCATAGGTCAAAGTCAGACCAACCGGGTTCTCCAACCCCAGAGCAGCTAGATCGAGTTCTAAATTGGACTCGATATCCAGAAGCTCAGTTGCCAGATTATCCCCATTATAAGCTGATCCGTCCTGCATGTAGCCATAGTCCATGGTGTCCAGATTGATCTTCACCTTTGCTCCCTCACCCAGATCCCGGGCGGTGGAAAGCTTCAACCTGTAACTGGCAACTGCTCCGCGAATCCCTCCACTTTCAGCTAGGAGGTTCCCGAATTTCCAGCTGGCTAGATAGCTACCGGAAAGCGCTCCTCCTCCAGGGCGAGCCTTCAAAGCGGTGATCTCATTCCTAAGGGTCCTCAGATCTTCTTTTATATCTTCGGTCCCCACCACCTTGGCTAGCTTTGAAAGGAAGACCGCAGTTTCATATCGGGTAATCTTATTCTTTCCGCGGAAGGTGCCGTCTGGATAACCCTTGGTTACCCCAAGTTTTACCAGATCGTACACCGCAGAAGCTGCCCAGTGATCATCTGGAACATCCTTAAACCTTATCTGCGCGGATGCCGAAGCGGCAACTGCCATCGAAACTGCAAAAGCAACAAACAACGCTAAATATTTCTTCATAAATTGTTTCCTTAGTCTTTTTTAAACTGCTTCAGTTTCAGCTTTTGCATTCAGCGAATTTCAAAGTATCCTTGTTTCCTTTGAATTCTCATAAATGCTTGAGTTTACGCCAAAAACAGTCTGCCTAAGCGGTCGACTAAGTAACGTTTTCACCTCCTTTCACTTCCCGCTTAAACTTGGCTAAATTTTAGCACCCCCACCCGTTTTGTCAAGTCAAAATTGACATTTCAATCCAATTCCTATGATCTCCGAAATCTTCGGCACCGCATCTGAAAATTGCGCTATTCCGCTGGGGACATTATATGACCTATAATAAGCATTTATCCCGATCTTGGATGAAAATTTATAAGAGAAATCGATCTGCCAAAGGAAATAGGTTTCAGGATATTCTTCGCCATATTTATAGCCACCAGTTGTCACATAGTCCCCTTTCCATTCCAAGGAATATCCGTCAAACAATTTCTGCCGAATCTTTAGCCCGACATCCATGGTCCCGTCCAGAATCAACCGGTCAAAATTATTCAGATAAACGAATTCGTATTCATTCAGATCATCTCTCCGATATTTACTTCCGACCTTGTCAAATCGAACAACGATGTTGGTCCCGGTCTTCCAGGGATCATTTATTTTCTCGATCACTTTCAGATACATACCACTACGGCCTGCTTGAAAGTCCCCGGCCGACAAAAGCAGATAGGTTATCCAATTTTTCTCCAAAATAAAATTCATGCCAACTTCTGCCAAAGTATCTGCTGGCCCATCAAGTTTAAAAAGGTAGCGCGGCCGAAAATGAACTGCCAGGTCTCCAAACTTGTATTTAAGCTTGCTTGTCAATTCATGCACACCGACCCTGCCTGAAGTCTCCACTTGTCGCGTCACATAGCTTGCAGAAAAGTCCATTTTTCCAATTTTGGTCGAGGCCTTAACCGCGGTCTTGGGCCGGATGTAAATAGTATTGTTTTCGCTTGGGAAAAAGTCATCCATATGAGGAACAACCCCGGGTCCCAAATTAACTTTAAAATTAAATCCTGCTAACTTAAACCTGCTTTCTATATCAATTAATTTGGTTGCCAAATTCCGATCAGAATCAGTATTAAAACCAGCATCAACCGTATCCAAACCGATCTTGAGGCTCGTTTTCTCATCAAAATTTTTAAGGAGGTTCAGTTTCAAACGATAATCGGCCCTCCCACCCCGGGGCGTGCTGGGTGAGGTTCTGCCATGAGACTCAATAACTCCTGAAAATTGGGTTTCTTTGGCTGCTTTCTCTCTTTTATACTTTATCAAAGCGATCTCGGTCTTGAGTTCTTCAATTAATTTTTCATCTATCCCCTGGCGTCGATTAAAAGATCTTGCCAGTTTAGAAAGAAAAGCAGCGATCTCATAGCGGGAGATCTGCCTTTTTCCGCGGAAAGTTCCATCCGGATATCCTTTGGTTACCCCCATTTTGACCAGTTCATAGACTGCTCCGGCTGCCCAGTGTCCTTCCGGAACATCCTGAAAATAATTTTCTGCCGATGCTGCAGAAGAAAAACAAATGATCAAACTAAAGATGATGAAATATTTCATGAGCTATATCCACCGCCGCGTGCGGCCGGCTAACATGCTTAATATTTTTTTTCATCCTTTCAAACTGATCGGTTTCCTTTAATTCCTTCACGATCTCCACCACCCTCTTGGGATCCTTGCTCACTCGCCCCACCTTTTCTCTAACCACGAATTCAACATTTCCCTCTTCCTGTCCAGGCAACCAGGAGGTGATAATTATGGGTAAATTCATGGCAAGCGCTTCTGCAATAGTTCCCGGACCGGCTTTGGTGATAATTAAATCGGACTCGGCCATGATCTCATGCACCTGATCCGTAAACCCGTAAACTCGTATAGGGAAATGAAATTTATGCATGTTGCGTTTAAGTCTAGTCTCTAACTTTCTATTGCGCCCTGCAATCACAACCAATTGAATTTTAAGTTTTTCACGCTGAAATTCATCTATAATTTCGTACATCTTTCCGGCCCCTTCCCCACCACCCATAAGCAGAATCGTGAACAACTTAGGCTTGAGGTGATCCCTCTTTCTGGCTTCCTGCTTTTCCTTGTCCTTTAGAAAAAACTTGGGGTCGATCGGCATACCGATCACCTTAATCTTTTTTTCAGGCATCCCATATTTTATGGCCAGCTCTTTTGCTTCTGGGGTAGCTACAATGCATAAATCGACTTCCGGCGCGATCCAAATCCGGTGCAAAGTCACAGGATCGGTTATGACCACAATGAATGGGATTTTTCGTCCGCTCTGCTTTATGGCTTTGACGGTTATGCGATTAATCATAGGATGGACTGAGACAATAACGCTGGGCATTATATTCCGGATAAGACTGGTTAACTCCTTTAAAATAAAGGGACGAGCTATCCTCTCCAATCTCTCTAATTTCCTTTCATCATCCAACCAGTAAAAAAGCTGCCCCCACATCTTGGGAGAGTATTTGATAACCGGTCCATAAAGCTTGGCAAACATGTTCAGGAAACCGGAGCAGGTAGCAAAAACATCGATCATTTCTTGGGAGAAGTCCTCTTTTCGAAGATGCTCAACTGCACGCACGATAGCCGTAGCCGCAGAACGGTGTCCTCCACCCGTATCAGAAAATAAGTAGAGGATTTTTTTTCTCATGGAGTTCTATATTGCTTAAGGGTGAGCTTCAGCCCCTTTTTAATCCCGGTTTTTGCTTTCCAGCTCAGCTCCTTCTTTATTTTTTTGCAATTCAGCACGCTTCGGAAAAGCTCACCGGTTCGCGGAGGGGCATAAACTGCTTCTTTTTCAAACTTTGTTATCTCTTTTAAGCAGGCAAATAATTCATTAACCGAAGTTCCTTTGCCCCTGCCCACATTATAAATTTGATTATGGC
The DNA here is from genome assembly GCA_036448795.1 of Candidatus Margulisiibacteriota bacterium. Classification (GTDB taxonomy): domain Bacteria; phylum Margulisbacteria; class WOR-1; order O2-12-FULL-45-9; family O2-12-FULL-45-9; genus JAZFXQ01. The sequence continues at coordinate 13,870 of JAZFXQ010000012.1, forward strand.
CCTTTTCTAAGACCAAAAGATTCAACTCTGCCACATCGCCAACGTAGCAGTAATCTCGAAGCTGATTACCATCGCCGAAAATGGTAGGCTGCTCCCCCTTTAATATCTTTCCACAAAAGATGGCGATCACTCCAGCCTCTCCCAAAGGATCCTGGCGCGGACCATACACATTCCCGTACCGAAGAACTGTAGAATTCAGACCATAATTAACCTGGTATGAATGAAAATACATTTCAGCAGATCTTTTGGTAACTGCGTAAGGAGAGATCGGTTCCTGGGAATGATCTTCATCCGCCCCGCTCTTTTTAGTCACCTCGCCGTAAATTGCCCCACCGGTTGAAGCAAAGATGACTTTTCTCACTTTGGATTTGACCGCTGCATCGAGCAGATTTAAGGTCCCGAGCTCGTTCACTTCTGCATTATGAACCGGATCTTCTACTGATTTGCGGACATCAATCTGGGCAGCATGGTGATTGATAATTTCCGGTGAAAATTCAGAAATAACCTGAGAAAGTCGCTGTTTATCTCTGATATCGACTTCGTAAAACTTGGCTTGCGGATTAAGATTTTCTTTCTTCCCGGTGGTCAAATTATCAACTACTGCCACTTCATGTCCAGCTTCGATATAAGCATCAACAATGTTAGACCCGATAAATCCGGCCCCGCCGGTGACCAGAATCTTCATCAGCCCAAAATACCCTTCTTCTTAGCAAGGGCTTCCTTATAGAGATCCACAACCTGTTCCACGATCACTTTCCAATCATATTTAGTCTCAACCAGTTTTCGACCAGCCTTTCCCATTTCAATCGCCCTTTCCGGATCCGCCAGAAGAGAGATAACCACATCGGCGATGGCTTGAGGATCCTTCTTAGGCACCAAAACCCCGCTTTTGCCCACATCCATAACCTCATTTGGTCCGGGGATATCAGAAGCCACCACTGCGGTATAATTGGACATGGCTTCCAGCTGCACAATCCCAAAAGCCTCCAAGCGGTTAATGGAAGGGAAGACATAAACCAGAGAGGTATAAAAGAGCCCTACCAGTTTGGCAAAATCAACCACACCAAACATCTCAACAGATTTTTCAATGCCGTACTTCCTGATAAGGCTGAGAATATACCCCTTTTCATCTCCCTCACCACAAATAATAAATTTGGTGTCCGGAAACTTCTCCAGGATTGCCGGCATAGCCTTAACCAGATAATCACACCCTTTATTCCCGGCCAAGCGCCCCAGGAAAAGGATCTGATTTTTTCTCTTCTTATCCAAAGTTAACCCAAGTTTTTTCTGCATCTGGTCAATCTTTCCATGAAAAATACCAATGGGGATAGCTCTCACTGGAAAATCCTTCATAACCGGTGAGGTTTTAGCATAAGTCTCAGTTGTATTGTAGGCAATATCCACTTTTGAAATTACATGTCGCCCATAAAGATTGGTAAGAAACTCAACCGCTTTGGTGAACCAGTGCGGGATCGGGATACCAAACCATTTTTCAAAAACAGTAATGTCACAATGGTAAGTCACAATTACCGGCTGTTTGACCTTCTTAGCTACAGCGCGCGCAAAACCAAAAGCCGGAGCATGAGCATGCACAATATCATAGCCTTCAAGCATCTTAAGATTAAAAGCCCAGCTCACCGGAAGATAAGAAAACAACAAAATTGCAGGCAGACGAATGACTTTGATACCCTCCATTATTTCCTCAGGCGGGCCATTTTTATTTCGCGGCAGATTGTTGGAAATGACCGTAACTTCATGTCCGGCCTGAATTAAAGCAAGAGAAAGGTCTTTGACATATTTCTCGGTCCCTCCAGTATGAGGATAAAAAAACGGAGTAAGCATTGCGATTTTCATGTTTTTAAACCCTTTCTCCTAGCATCAAACCCTGAAAAAAGATTCAGCCAGAAGTATTTATCCAAACCCTTAGAAAAAGATGGTAACATATAGGGCCAGCGCGTGCAAGAAGAACAAATATTCTCCTTCCCCTGCTTTCCTCCTTGGTTAAAAAAGCATGGAGAAACTTTTGTTCCATCCGGCAAGATGGTAAGGGTGGTTTCTTTTGCCTTACACCGCGGAAGAATAACTTTGTTCCCTCCCGCTTTTATAAATTCCAAAACCGCTAAATTAAGCAATACATTTTTACGCCTGAAATAATAGCGGATATGGAAAAGGGTCGCATTCTCAAAGCCCTGAGTTCCATGAAAATCATAGACCGGATTTAAATAAACCATGATCTTTAACTTTTCAGCCAGCTCAACCATTTCCGGTAAAAAGCGCACATTGTCTCGGGTCATTGTAAAGTTTATGATTGGTTTTTCTCCGAGCTCCTGTGCCAGCTTGATGCTCTGAATCACTTGATGAAAACATTCCATTCCCCGGCTGCGATCATGCTCTTCGGTAATTGGATAATCCAGGGAGAAAAACAATCTATCCACCAATCCATCCAACAATCTCGCTTTCTCCGGATAAAGAATTCCGTTGGTGCTAAGCTCAATTTTAAATCCCAGCTCCTTGGCCTGCTTTAGAAGTTGAGGTAAATCCTCACGAAGCAGAGGTTCTCCACCGGTTATGTTTAATCCCCGCACTCCTTGCTTTTTTAATTCCTCAAGAATATTCTGATAATCTGATTCTCTGATATTCTGATATTCTGGATTTCGCCAGATCGAGCAAAACTCACAGGTATCGTTGCAGCGGAGGGTTACATAGTAGTTGCAGATTTTGGGTGTCATACGGTCCTAAATTTGGGCAAGAATATGCCGGCCAAACCGGTCAAGATTACAATCCAACCCAGAGCTTCAAAAGCGATCCTAAGTCCATACATATCTGCCACCGCGCCGGCAATAATCACCGGAAAAACAAAGGCCGAATTGATGAGCATATTCTGCATGCCAAATACTCTTCCCCTGATTCGACGCGGAATCCTTTGCTGGAGAATGGTCTGAATTGAAGAAGTTATGAAAATATTCCCCATCCCCAGGAAAGCGATTAAAAGCAGGGCTGTCTTGAGATCTGAAACGCTCCCGATAAAGAGCAAAACTAAACCGGAAACAATAAAGCTTATAATAACGATCGTCCCTTTGGTAAGATATCTGCGTAAGCGCTCAAGCACACCCATTCCCACAAACATACCGGCTCCAACCGCCAAAATCAGATAGCCAAAATTCCGCGCACCGATCCCAAGTATATCTTTTGCATATGAAATAGCTAAAACCGAAATAACTGCAAGAGCCGAAGTTGCCACAAAGAGTTTTAGCAAAGAATATCTAACAACTATATTCCTACGGATAAACTCAAGCCCGAATAAAAGGTCTTTCCGGAGGGGCCTCTCCAGATGCTCTTTCTTTCTTTTGATCGGCTTTAAGGGAACCAGCGAAACCGCTCCGGCAGCGATAAAATACAAAACTGCTGCCGCCACAAAGGTTCCCTCATTGCCAAAAAAATTTACCAGCGGAGCTCCCAGGCCAAAACCGATTACCGAGGCCCCCATCCAGGTCATCATAAACAGAGAATTGGCCACAATTAAATCATGCTTTTTTACCAGCTCCGGGATTGAGGCGCTCTCTGCCGGAGCAAAAAATTGCATAGTAGTATAGATAAGAAAACTTACTAAAAAGATCAAAATCATAGATTGTTCAATAAGCGGCACAATTAAAAGAAGTAAAACCCCCCGCATAATGGAGGTAATGATTAAGATCCATTTTCTATCCCATTTATCTACGTAAACCCCCGCCAGAGGCCCGAAAAGAAGGGAGGGGATCCCAAAAGCCAAAAGCGGCACCGAAACCCCGAGATTGGATTTGGTTAAACTATAGGCAATAATCATAAGAACATAGACAAACACTCGATCAGCAAGCTGGGAGTTGAGCTGTCCCAACCAGAGAAAGAGAAATCCGACATTCGAGAGAACCTTTACAAAGCTCGTTCCGGCTCCCGGGGGCGCAGTACCGGCACCACTCTCAACCGGCAAATCACCTGATATCTGCTCTACCATTTCCTCAGATCCTTTCCCACATGTTCACTAAGAGTATATTGAGGATCTATCCCCTCTCTATGAATTCCTTCCAAAATCACAAACTCTCTTTCAAAATCTTTTGCCGCCCGTCTGGCGTTTTGTTCCTTTTTCAATCTAAACAAAGATTGTATCAACAGATCAAACAATTCAGGATGACGCTGACCTTCTACCGTTCCTGCAGCAATTAATTTTAACATATATAAGCCGGAGTAGAGGCGTTTTGGATCCTCTCGCAGCCATTGGAAAGTTTCTATTATCTGGCATTGGGAAATAATATCCAACGATCTTCCCTTCGCAATAAAATACTCCGCGTAGGTGAAAGGCTCTACCCTTCCTCCAAGGCGTGAAGGAACCCGCCGGGCCCCCTTGGCAATGGCTCGTATTTTACCATGGTCCCTGGTAAACAAGGTCACCAATTTATCCGCTTCCGCAAAAGGGGCGGTTTTTAAACTGATAGCTCGGGTCTTATAGAAAGCCATATTCTGAATTCCGTCCCCTTTCCAACTTCGCTTTCAACATTCATCTCTCCTCCATGTTCTTTTACAATCCGATAGGCAACCGCCAATCCCATCCCTGTCCCTTCTTCTTTAGAACTAAAGAAAGGATCAAAAATTTTATCCAACCTATCGGACGGAATACCAATGCCGGTATCAGTCACTTCAACGCAAACATAAGTCAGACTCCGGATACTGGATTTTATTGACAAGGTTCCACCCTGAGGCATAGCCTGAATCGCATTCAGGAAGAGATTCATAAACACTTGAGAGAGCCGTTCGGAATCGCCTTTTAGTTCGGGCAAATTATTCAAAGCTTTTTCCACAACGATTCCCTTTTTCCGAGATTGATTTTCAAGCAGGCTCAGCGCCTCTTCAATTATCCGGTTTAGATTGAACTCACGTAAGGAAAGCTCCCGAGGCCGGCCAAATCTCAGCAGTTTTTCGACCAGGCTGTTTATGCGGTCAATCTGTCGGGGGACGATTTCCTGATATTTCTTAACGAATTCTGGATCATCAAGGTTCTCCTCCAAAACCTGGGTTAATCCTTTAACCGAAGCCAGGGGATTTTTTATTTCGTGGGCTAACCCCGCTGAAAGGGTCCCCAGCGCAGCTAATTTGTCCGCCCGCAGAAGGCTGCGGAAAAGATTTTGATTTTCAGTTGAAAGATCATCGATCGTTTTCAGAAAGCGAAATTCTCCCTTAAAAAACAACCGGTCAACCCCTCTCTGCACTTTATCCCGAACCGGCTGGAAAACCAAGACGGAAACAAAAACCACAAGACCCACTGCCAAAGCCGGAGGAAAGTTGATCAGGTTTGAAAAAAGATAATTTGCGGCAAAAGCTGCCAGAGCATAAAAACCGGCGAACAAAAGGGTTAAGGTGGAATAAACCAAACCTTCGCGGACAATAATCGAAATGTCCAGAAGCTTATGCTTAAGAATCGCATAAACTGTAATTGCCACATAAACCGGCATGCTAAAGTGCAAAAGAACCGGAAAGTTAATCCTCCAGGTAGGGAAAAAAGCAGTAATCCCTCCAAAAAAACCGATAAGAACAGCAAGGATCTCATAAAGCAGTTGATTTCTTCTTGCTCCAATAGAATTTCTATAACTCGAAAACAAATAGTAGAAACCATAGACAAAACAAACAAAAACAAAAAAAGCATACAATGAATATACTATTCCGGCTTTAGGATAATAACGGAAACCAAAAACCGGTTCCACATCTGCTATAAAAAGAGGGGTAAAATCCAGAATCAAAAATAGAATCCCTATCCCGTAAACCAAATAAATAGATCTCTTCTTTTCCGAAGCTTTGTCAACTAATGCCAAAATAAAATGTACAAAAAAAACTGGAATAAAAACCGCACCCCCAAGCCTTACCCTTGTCCAGAACAAAACTAATTCTTTGCCCTCTACCATCTGTGCCATAAACTGACCAAAACACCATACGGCTACGGTTACTGAAAATAATCCCAGGGCAAGGTTGGGAAGCCTATTTCTCCCTTTTAAAATAATAAAAATCCCCAAAGCCAAAGAAGCCAAAGAAGTTAGAAAAAGAGAAACAGAATAAAAACCCATAGCTGTTAAATTCTAACACCCTTCTCCCTAGTTTGACAACCTTTCCAGGCCAATTGACGCTTAATTCAAAAGCGTGATAAACTATATGTGCTATGACAGGCCAAAAGCCCAGCATACTCGCAGTTGACGACGAGAAAGACATGCTGGAAACCTACCGGTCAATCCTCCAAAAAAAATACAAAGTAATGCTGGCCTCCTCCGGTGAAGAAGCCTTAAAAATCAGCCAGGCCGAAGCCCTCTCACTGATCCTGCTTGACATCCGCATGCCGAAAGAAGACGGCATCCAGGTTCTTAAAAAGATCAGGAAACAGGACCAGAATCTGGAAGTGATCATGGTAACCGCTTCAAGAGATGTGGCTTCTGCAGTGGAAGCCATGAAGCTCGGCGCCTTTGATTATGTTACCAAACCCTTTGAGGTAAAGGAGCTTCAGGCGGTGATTGAAAAGGCTCTTGAAAAAAGAGAGTTAGTTCGAGAAAACCTCTATCTGCGCGAATCCTTAAAGGAAATCACTTCCTACTATAATTTGATCGGCAAAACTCCCCAGATGATAAAACTTTATGAGACCATTGATAGTGTCGGGCCCACCGACAGCACAATCCTCATCACCGGAGAATCTGGAACCGGCAAAGAACTGGTTGCCCGTGCTGTTCACAATAAAAGTAAGAGGGCTGGCAAACCCTTTGTTGTGGTAAACTGTGCGGCTATTCCTGAAAATCTCTTTGAATCAGAACTTTTCGGGCATGAAAGAGGCTCCTTTACTGGAGCTTTAGAGAGAAAACTTGGAAAATTTGAGCTGGCGGATGGCGGGTCCCTCTTTCTGGATGAAATCGGATGCATGCCGCCTTCCATGCAGGCCAAGCTCTTGAGAGTCATTGAAGACCGAGTTATTGAACGTCTTGGAGGAGAAAAGGGAATCTCAGTGGATCTGCGCATTATTTCAGCCACCAATATAGACTTTCAAAAACACATCGAGGAAAGAAAATTCAGGCACGATCTTTATTATCGCCTGAATGTAATTCCCATCGCCGTTATTCCACTTAGAGAGAGAAAAGAGGATATACCACTTTTTGCGGAATATTTTATTGATAAGTTCAATAAAATGCTGAACAAAAGCATAAAGGGGTTCTCAAAAGAGGCCATGGAATTGCTTAAGGACTATAAATGGCCAGGAAATGTAAGAGAACTACAAAATCTAATTGAACGAGTGGTTGTCCTTTCCAAGAATGAAATTATTAATATCGAAGATCTCCCCCTCCAAGGAAATCCAAAAAACGCCAGGAGTGGAAACTTAAAAGAAAAAGTTGAAGATTATGAGAGGAATGCTATCCAAAAAACTTTAGACGAAAACCAAGGCAACATTACTCAAGCTGCAAAAGCTTTGAAAATTGCCAGAACCTCTCTGATCACCCGCATGAAAGCCCTGGGGATGATCAAACCCTGAGTTTTCGTCGGATCTTTCCGATCACTCGATGAGCGGCATTCTCTCCGGCAGTAATAAGTCTTTTGCCTTTGTGCAGGTCAAAATGCCAGATGTCTTCCGGTATTTCCGGTTCAATTAAAATATCCGCTCTTTTCCTCTGGGTCACGCTCAACCGATGCAAAACCAGATCCAAAGATCTTCCAAAGGCATGCACCGGATTCTTGGGAAGACCGCGAAGCGGCTTGGAGGGAATAACATCTACCGCAATCACATAATTTGCGCCCATCTTCCTGACAACATCAACCGGCAAATTATCAGATACCCCTCCATCTGTCAAAAAGTGTTGATTTATCTCTTCCGGAGCAAAAAGGCCTGGAAAGGCCGCGCTGGCAGCTACCGCTTTTGCCACCTTCCCCTTATTAATAATGGCTCGCTCTCCATTTTTGAGGTCGGTTGCCACCACCGCCAGCGGAATTTTTAATTCGGAGAAATCTTTATCTCCAATATATTTGATGACATAGTTTTCAATTCCCTTTTCGGAAACAACGCCCGGCCGAAAGAAGGCTACTTTAAGAATTCTGCCCCACCTCACCCTTTGAGCGATCAATTCTAATAGGCGAACTTCCATCCCGGCTGCATAGGCCGCCCCCACAATCGCTCCGGAAGAAGTTCCGGCAATATAATCGATGGGGATCCTATATTTATCGAAAACCTTGAGAACCCCGATATGGGCGATCCCGCGCGCCACACCACCCCCCAATACCAATCCAACTTTTCTTTTGCCGAAGATCCACCAGGACATATTTTCATAATATCAAAGGAAAAAAACTATTGCAACCCAAATTGCAGTTTGCTATAATTAAGGTGTATGAAAGGCTACCCTCCTGAGAAAATCCGCAACATTGGAATCATTGGATCAGGCACCACCGGAAAAACCTCGCTCTGCGAAGCCCTGCTTTTCAAATCCGGAACAATTAATAGGCAAGGCAATATTTCAGACGGAAACACTGTTTCTGATTACGACCCGGAGGAAATAAGACGCGGGATCAGCATCCACTCCACCCTTCTCCCTTTTGAATGGAAAGATCACAAGATCAACTTGATCGATACTCCGGGATACATTGACTTTGTCGGGGAATCGATCTCAACCATCCGCGTGGTGGACGGCTTGATCATGGTTGTGGACGCCATCTCAGGCCACGGGGCGGCCCTGGAAAATCTCTGGAAAATCGCGGATAAATATAAGACCCCCCGCGCGATCGTGGTGAACAAACTGGACAAATCCCAGGCGGATTTTGATAAAACCGTTGAAAATTTACGAGAAAAATTCGGAAGAGAAATTGTTCCGGTACAAGTTCCAATTGGAAGAGAAGCCAGCTTTTCTGGGGTACACAACCTGCTAAAACCTGAAGCCCCGGCTGAGCTGAAGGAAATGGCCACAAAATACAAAGAGATGTTGATCGAGGGAGTGGCCGAAATAGACGATGCTATTCTTACCGAATACCTTGAGAACAAGGAAATAACCGAGCAGGAGCTCTCCGAACATCTGGTCCAAGCCATTGACGCCGACAAGATCTTCCCGGTCTTTTGCGTGTCTTCGACCAAGAACATCGGTATCGAAGAACTGCTAGACGCTTTAATCGCCTGGATGCCTCCCGCAAACGAAAAAGAGATACCCGCAAAGAACACCAATGGAGAAGAAATAAAGATCAAGCCCGACCCAAAAGAGCCCTTTTCCGGTTACGTCTTCAAAACGGTTTCCGAGCCGCATATCGGCAGTCTGACTTATATTCGGGCCTACTCGGGAACCATCAAGCCCTCCTCTCCCATCTCAAATCCCTCAAAAGGAAAGGATGAGAGAATCGGACAGATCATCAGCATGAGGGGGAAGACCAAGATCGATCTTCCTCTGCTCTCCGCCGGTGACATCGCCGTCCTTCCTAAACTAAAAATAACCGGCACCGGTGACAGCCTTTGCGACAAGAACAAAGCCGTTACTTTTGACGCGGCCCAATACCCCGAACCGGTCATGTCTTTTGCGGTGAAACCCAAGAGCAAAGCCGATCAGGAAAAGATGGGACTGGGCCTAAGCAATTTTACCCACGAGGATCCCACCTTTAAGATGAATTACAATGCCGAAACCAAAGAGACCGTTATTTCCGGCATGGGAGATGTTCACCTGGAGGTAATCCTGAAGCGCATAAAAGAAAGATACGGCATAGATATAGAGATCGGTGAACCAAGAATTCCCTATAAGGAAGCCATCTTCGGCAAAGCCAAAGGCCAGGGCAAATATAAGAAACAAACCGGAGGCCGCGGACAGTACGGCGATACCTGGCTGGAAATCGAGCCCCTCCCCCGCGGACAAGGGTTTGAATTTGTGAATAAGATCGTCGGGGGCGCGATCCCCAGAAATTATATCCCTTCAGTTGAAAAAGGAGTGCGTGAAGCCATGCTCGGCGGAGTAATCGCCGGCTACCCGGTGGTCGACGTCAAGGTTACGCTGTTTGACGGAACCTACCACGAAGTGGACTCCTCAGATATGGCCTTTAAGATCGCCGCTTCCATGGGATTCAAAAAGATCTTTCATGAAGCAAAACCAATTTTGCTTGAACCGATCGTCGAAATTACGGTCAATGTGCCGCCTGAATTCGTAGGAGAAGTGACCGGCGACCTCAATAAGAGAAGGGGAAGGATCTCAAACATCGAAGCGGACAAGGTCGTAGCCACGGTTCCTTTGGGGGAGATCTCCAAATATGCCACGGATCTGCGCTCCTTTACCCACGGCCAGGGCACTTTTTCGACCAAGTTCTTGCATTACGAACAGGTCCCGCCGCAGACCCAACAGAAACTTGCAAGCATCTATCAAAAACTAAAAGAGGCAGGGGGTGTTGAACGAAAATAAATGACTAGAGGGGGTGATTCCCATGCGAACCAGTGAGTGCTCCGTAAAAAAAGAGCTTCCCTTCACCATCAATGTCGTCCACAAAGAAGAAAGAGACAAACTTAACAAACTGGGAGAAGAAACCGCGGTTAAAAAAGGATTACACTACGAAGGCTACACGGTTTATACCGCAGAGCCGTATTCAATAGAAAACGCCAAACCTACTTTATATTTTAACTAGAGTTGCTCCAAAGATCCCTTCAAGCTTGGAGATCCCTTTGAGGACCTCGTCTGAAACTGCGCTGTCAACGTTTATGACCATGACCGCTTTTTCCCCGATCTTGATCCGCCCAACCTCCATGGAAGCTACATTGATATTGTGTTTTCCCAAAAATGTTCCCACTTTTCCGATCACCCCGGGTTTATCAATATTGGAAAGGATCAGCATGTAGCCCGTGGGTTCCGCATTCACGCGAAAACCATCAATCGAAACCAGGCGATCGCCGATCCCTGCAAAATTCGTTCCTCCGACCTCACGATCCCCCTTCGAAGATTTTATCTTTACTGAAATCAAGCTTGCAAAACCTTTAGATTCTTTGCTTTTGCTCTCGATTACT
>JAZFXQ010000013.1:0-9048 GCA_036448795.1 Candidatus Margulisiibacteriota bacterium
GTGTTGCCATGCACGGCGCAGGCGCTATCCATGATTTTGAGGTTGCAACCCTGGGAAGAACCTCTGAAGATGTCGCCGAGGGATTGGAAACCGGGATGTTTGGAATGGTTGAGGAGACTCTGCGAGATTTCAATCAGAGTATCAGTGTATCAGAATACCAGAATCCCAGAGGGATGGGACACCAACTTGGTCACAGGTTGATCCAGACGAAAGCACCCCATCGAGAATTGAGTATTCTGGCGACTGGAGCAGAAACGGATATTCCGGTGACGGTGCACGTTGCCATTGGAACAGATACCGTCCATATGTCTCCTCACGTTGATCCCGAAGCCCTGGGCAGTGCAACTTTTACTGATTTTCGCCTTCTGTCATCTGTCATCTGTGACCTTGAAGGTGGGGTATATCTTAACATAGGATCGGCAGTAATCCTTCCAGAGGTTTTCTTGAAAGCCTTAACTATTGCTCGAAATTTCGGAAATAAAATCAAGAATTTCACCACCGTCAATATGGATATGATCCAGCACTATCGCCCACATCGAAACGTTCTTTCCCGACCGGGTGGGAAGTCCTATGCCCTGACCGGACATCATGAGATAATGCTCCCCCTTCTTTACCAAGCTCTTATGGAATCGCTTTAATAAATACGGTATAATTGTCGCCATGGAAAGCCTGAAGAAGATCATCCCCAAATTAAAAGGTAAAAAGATCCTGGTCTATGGGGACCTCATGCTGGATGAGCACATCTGGAGCAAGGTCAACCGTATCTCCCCTGAAGCCCCGGTCCCCATCGCGGACGTCAAACGCATTAATCATGTTCCAGGCGGATGCGGAAACGTGGCGGTCAACATTTCCACCCTGGGTGGAATTCCCTATCTGGTGGGGATAATTGGGCGGGACAGCTCCGGAGATAAACTGCTCAAGGCTTTGGCTAAGTCAAAGATATCTGACCAGCATCTTATCAAAGATCCCGAGCGCCCCACCATCTTAAAATCGAGGATCATCGCCGGCTCCCAGCATGTGGTAAGGGTGGATCGCGAAGATAGGACAGAGCTTTCTCCAAAACTCATGCAGAAGGTACTGCAACGCGTTGAGAAAATCATTCCCCAAGTAGATGCGGTCGTTATTTCCGACTACGGCAAGGGAATGGTAAGCAATATAACTGCTAAAGCCATAATTTCTCTTTCCAAAAAAAATAAAAAGTTTGTGGCAGTTGATCCGAAAGGCGTCCTCTATTCAAAATATGCCGGGGCCTCTATCCTGAGCCCTAATCTTGCTGAAGCATCAGGAGCTTCAGGGGTAAAAATAACCGACGATAAAAGCCTGATCCGGACCGGAAAGCTTCTTTTAAAAGAGACCAAAGCTAATTATCTCTTGATTACCAGGGGAAAAGATGGGATGTCCCTCTTTTCCGAAAAAGAAACCACCCACATTCCAGTTGTCCCCCGGGAAGTTTTTGACATAACCGGAGCCGGCGACACGGTCATCGCCACTCTCAGCCTGGCAGTTGCCGCCGGAGCAACGATCAAAAATGCCGCTATCTTGGCCAACACCGCCGCTTCGGTGGTTGTGGGCAAGATCGGAACCGCCCCCTGTTTCCGTGAAGAGCTGGAAGAGGCCCTGGAAGGACATGAGCCCATTATCAAAAAAATCACGCTTCGTCGTGAAATTACTTCGATTGTCCCGAACCTCAAAACCGAAGGGGCAAAAATCGTATTTACCAACGGCTGTTTTGATATCCTGCATTTAGGCCATGTGCGCTATCTCCGGGAAGCCAAAAAACTGGGGGATGTCTTAATTGTTGGATTAAACAGTGATGATTCAGTGCAAGTCTTAAAAGGAAAAGATCGTCCGTACCTCTCTGAGATGGAAAGAGCCGAGATCCTGGCCTCGCTCGAATGCGTGGATTATGTGACCATCTTCTCGGAGCAGACCCCTGACAAATTAATCAAACTTATAAAACCGGATTTCCATGTCAAGGGAGGAGATTATAAAATAAGCGAGCTCCCTGAAAGAAAACTGGTGGAAGCCCTGGGAGGAAAAGTGGTGGTCATACCCCCGATCGAGGGCCGTTCGACCACAAATATTGTAGAAAGGATATTATCCAGAAAATGAAAAACATTTCATTGTTGCTAATTGTGTCATTGTTAATTATTAATTGGTCATTGCCTGCACATGCCTGGCGCATAACCCCGGAACTCAAGCAGGAATTGGAAGAGAAAAGAGCTGCAGTTAAGGAAAACCCTAACGACCCGGCGGCCCTTTTTGATCTGGCTATTGCTTACAGCTACTCCAACCATATTATTGACGGAATGAACGCCCTCAAGAAAACCCACAAGATCGACCCGGAATTCAAAAAAGTGGCCAGGAAGATGTACATCAAAAAGGTCACGGAAAATCCACAAGACTGGAAGCTGCGCTTCCGCCTGGCTTTTGCCTATTTCGCAAATGATGACAAAAAAGATGCCATCCGCGAGCTCAACAACGTTCTGATCATCGATCCCTACAATGTATGGGCCTACGGTTATCTTGCCCTTATCTACGGTGAAATGGGAGAGGTCGATAAAGCCATAGAGATAACCAAGAAAGGATTAGAAATTGACAGCCGGGTGGCTGCCCTGCACCTGCTCCTATCCGAAGGTTATTACAAAAAGGGAGATGGCTGGCGGGGATTTTTAGAAAGAGTGGAAGCCCTGCGTTTAAGAGCTTTGGGTTATTAAACTAAATGAAAATCTCATACCGAATAATTCTGCTGGTCTTTCTCGTATTTCTGGTCGGAATTTTCTTGTGGGCCCTCTTTGCTCCAAAAGAAGACGTCTCTAATCGCATTTATAAGACCCTCAAAGAACAGGAAAAAAGAGCAGATCTTTCCTTTAAAGATGTCACCTTTGAAGAAGTTGTAGCTGGAGTAAAGTACTGGCAGCTCAATGCCCAGAGTGCCCTGGTTAACAAATCAACCCAAGTCGCCACCTTAAAAGATGCCAAGGGAACCTTTTTCAAGAAGGGAAAAGCGGTCCTGCGTTTTAGATCCCCGGCCGCTCTCTGGGATATGAAGGGAAAGGAAATCCTCCTTGACCAACCCCTGGGCTATGACGTGAAACTCGAAAGAAAAATCTCCAGCCTGCTTAAAACTTTAAAAAAATCGCGCTTCTCGATCTTTAATCTTCCCCAGATATACAAAAAGGGGCTCGGTTATTGGTTCCGAGCAAAAAATCTAAGCTGGAAGCTTGTCGATCAAAAATTGATCTGTACGGGTGGGATCATACTCAATAAAGGCGAGGTTACCGGATACTCTGAAAAATTAGAAGGAGATGTGGCCCTGGAAAGCATCGTTTTGGAAGGAAACCCAAGAGTAGTGATAAAGATGAGTGGATCTTCCCCGATCACACTTGAAGCAGATCTTTTCGAAGTAATCAGCCCCGAAGATATCATATATGCGCGTGGAAATCCAAAGATATTCTGGGAGGATGCGGAAGTTCTTGCGGATAATTTAAAATACATTCAAAATGATAAAATTTTAGAGTTGACCGGAAAAGTAAAAATAACCTACAAAGATATTCAAGCCTGGGGCAACTCCGCCAGATATTTAACCGATAGAAATAAAGTTATCCTTGAGGGGGAGGCGCATGCCCTGCAGGGCCAAAATAAATTGAGCGGGGAAAAAGTAAGTGTCTCTCTCAAAGATAAAAAAATAGCGCTTCTGGGAAAAGGTAAAGTCGTTATAACTGAAGAGAAACTAAAAAAAGAATGATCTTACAGGTCAAACCAAAACCTAAACCCCAAGCAGTAGTTATCGAAAAGGGGCCGCTCCTGGATCTGATCATAATTGGAGGCGGTCCGGCCGGTTTGTCCGCCGCCCTCTATGCGGTCAGGGCCAGGCTAAAAACCCTGCTCATCGAAAAAATGATCCTGGGGGGACAGGCCTCCACCACATTTTTCATAGAGAACTATCCCGGCTTTCCCGAAGGTCTTTCAGGCATGGAGCTCAGCAATCGCATGCAGGATCAGGTAAGAAGACTGGGTCTAGATATTCTCTGGGGAAACGCTCTCAGTCTAAAAAGCAAAAAAAATCACCGTGAAATCCAGGTGGATGGCAAGCTTTTGACCTCCAAAGCAGTCATTATTGCCACAGGTACTGAAGCCGCCAAACTGGGAATTCCTGGAGAAGATGCCTTTAGAGGAAGAGGGGTTTCCTACTGCGCTACCTGTGACGGACCTTTTTACAAAGACAAAAATATCATGGTGGTGGGAGGCGGAAATTCAGCCATTGAGGAAGCCCTTTTCTTGACCCGTTATGCCAACAAGATCTCTATCGTTCATCGAAGAAATGAACTGCGCGCAGAAAAAATCCTGGCAGAAAGAGCTCTCTCTGATCCAAAAATTTATTTCTTCTGGCATTCAGTGGTTGAAGAAATATCCGGCAAAGAAAAAATAGAAAGGGTTACCCTAAAAGATCTGCAATCCGGCAAAAAAATGAAAGTGCCGATTGACGGTATCTTTATCTACGTCGGAAGCAAGCCGAATTCTGAAATGGTTAAAGATACAGCCAAATTAGATTCAAAAGGATTCATCCCTACCGATGAAAATATGAAAACTTCTGCTACCGGGATCTATGCTGCCGGAGATGTCCGCGTAAAATCTCTGCGGCAGGTGGTCACCGCAGTCGCTGACGGAGCGATCGCCGCGGAATCGGCCAGAAAATACATCGAAGGGCTTCATAAATCTTGACAATTATATAAGAGGGGTTATACTTAGGACTAATGTTTCGAAAAGCAGCCATTATTCTAATTGTTTTGCTCCTCGGGATTTCTGCATCAGCTAAATCAGCCTTAAAGGTTGGATCCCCCTCACCTTCTTTTGATCTGCCAAATCTTGAGGGAAAGACAGTCAGCCTTAAAGATTACCTGGGCAAAAAGGTTATTGTCCTGAGTTTCTTTGCCAGCTGGAGTAAATCCTGCCAGCAAGAGATCCTTTTCTTGCAAGACCTTTCCAAAAACAAAGGGCTAAAGATCCTTGGGGTTTCCTTTGATAGAAAACTAAAGAATTTAAAATCCTTTATTAATGAAAATAAGATTGGATTTGAAATCCTTCATGATAAAAAACTCAAAACCTTAAAAGACTTCCGAATTCTTATCATCCCCACTCTTTTTGTGATAGATAAAGAAGGCATTATAAAAAGCATCTATGTGGACTTTGACCAGAACGTGAAAAAAGCAGTTTCCAAAGAAGTCCAGAAGCTACTCGTACCTTAAAGCCTCCACCGGATCCAGTTTTGCCGCCCGCGTAGCAGGATAGACCCCGGAAACGATTCCCACAAAAATCGAAACAATTGTCGCCAAAAGAATGGTTTGATAAGAAATAAGCAACGGCAGCCCGATAAGATACATTGCCAAGGAAGATACTCCCACTCCACATATTATTCCGATCATCCCTCCCATCAAACTGATGATGACCGCCTCGATCAGGAATTGGACCAGGATATCCCGTTTTTTTGCCCCAACCGCTTTACGGACGCCGATCTCCCGAATGCGCTCAGTGACCGCCACCAGCATAATATTCATGATCCCGATCCCGCCAACCAGGAGGGATATGGCCGCGATCCCGGTAACAATTCCGGTCAGCGCGCCCATGATCGTATCCAACATCGCCATCGATTCCTCCATGGTATCGACTCTAAAGTCTTCGCGGCCGTGCCGCTCCAAGAGGATCTCATTTATTTCGGAAACTGCCGTCGGGACCAGGTCTTCCGACTTGGCTACGATCCCGATCTCGATCAGCCGGTCTATCTTAAAAACATCCGAGGCGGTGGTGACAGGGATGACCGCCATCCGATCCATATCAAAACCCATCATGCTTCCTTTTTCGGCCATGACCCCGATCACCAGAAAATTAGAGCCGTTCAAGCGCACTTTTTCACCCAAGGAAGAAAAATTTCCGAACAGAGCCTTGGCTACTTTTTTCCCCAGCACTACCACCTTGCGCCGCATATCTTCATCCACATACGAAATAAACCTCCCCTCGGTCACCGGCCAGTTCATCTGCTCCACCATGTTCTCGGTAACACCCATGACCATGGGAACGGAATAGATTTTTTTTCGGTAGCTGAAATCGGCCGGGCGAACGATACGTGGATCCACATACTGGATCGAGGGGCTCCCCGCCGCGATAGCTTTGGCATCCTGATAAGTAATTGGAGATGAGGCCATGGCTGCCCCCATCTCTGCTTGGGTTTTTCCGGCATGCACTTCCATGTAAGTCGGACCGCTGCCGATCCCCGCGATCTGTTCATGCATAAAACCCTTCAAACCCTCCCCCAGCGTTACCAGGCTGATCACCGCAAAGATCCCGATGATCACCCCGAGCATGGTCAGGAAGCTGCGCATCCTGGCCCGCATGATATCCCTTATGGCCATTACGATCGCTTCAAAAATTGTCATTTTATCCCCTCAGCGCCTCCACCGGGTCCAGATTGGCCGCCCTCATTGCTGGATATACCCCCGAAACAACCCCTACCATGATCGAAACTGAAAAACCGATGATCACCGCTCCCAACGAAGGAAGAAGGGGCATGCCGACAAATTTACCGATCAAAAATAAGACCAGAGTGGAAAAAGCGATCCCCACTACCCCACCAACCAAACTGATAGAGATCGCTTCAAGAACAAATTGAAAGAAAATATCGGTCTTTCTGGCGCCCACCGATTTACGGATACCGATCTCGCGAATGCGCTCGGTCACCGAGACCAGCATAATGTTCATGATCCCGACACTTCCCACCAGGAGTGAGATCGCGGCAATTGCAGAGATCGCTAAGGTTAAAACTCCCATGATATTATCAATTCGGTTCAACATGTCGGTGGCTTTACGGATCTGGAAATCCTCTTTACCGTGCCGCTCAAGCAGAATCTTTCGGATTTGTTTTTCCGCAGAATCAACTTCTTCCAGATTTCTGACCACCGCCCAGGTCTCCGCTATTTCAGAAGTATCAAAGAGGTCTTCAGCGGTAGTGATGGGGATCGATGCCATATCATTTAGGTCCATCCCCAAAAAAGTACCCATGTCTTTGCCAATGCCGATGACCCGGAAAGTTACCCCATTTATTTTCACTTGTTCACCGAGCGCCGGGAAGGTGCCAAAAAGCTCGTCACTTATTTTAGTCCCGATCACGACCACTCGCTTGCGATAAGCAATATCCAGCGGCGAAATGAACCGGCCTTCTTTGACAATATCTTTGATCAAATATTTGTAGTCGTCCGTCGTGCCAACGATCATGTTCGTTTCGTGAGATTTTTTCCCGTATTTAAATTCGCCGGCCCCCATGATCGCCGGGACAACCGCCTTTAAGCTGGGGACTCTTTCCCGGACAGCGTCGATATCCCGTAAGGTGATAGAGGACTTGGTCATCGAGGCCATCATGCTCATCATCCGGTGTTCGGTCTCCGGAGCGCCGTAAATACCGAGTGCGTTCGTGCCGATCCCAAACGAAGAGATCTGATCGTAAATAAAATTCCGGGCGCCCTGCCCCATACTTACCGTGGTGATAACGATAAAAACACCGATGATCACCCCCAGCATGGTAAGGGCGCTGCGGAGCGGATTGGCTTTTAAGGCGCGAAAAGCAAGGGGGAAGATCAGCAAAATTCTCACAGCTAACCCTCGATTATTACCTGTTTAACAGGTTCATCAGAAAGTACCTGGCCATCTTTTAAGTGAATGGTTCTTTTGGTGCACTGTGCAATATCATGCTCATGGGTGACCATGATGATTGTGGCGCCCTCCTTATTCAGTCTTTGAAAGATAGCCATTATCTCCTCACCGGATTTCGAATCCAGGTTCCCGGTGGGCTCATCCGCCAGGATGATAGAAGGATCTACGATCAAAGCCCGGGCAATGGCTACACGCTGCCGTTCCCCTCCGGAAAGCTCCGGAGGGCGGTGATCTGCTCTATGTTCTAAACTTACTTTGGCCAGCATTTCCATGGCCTTTTTTTTCATTTGCTTTGCAGTTACATTTCCATAAATTAAAGGCAGTTCAACGTTCTCAACTGCGCTCATGCGCGGCAGGAGATTAAAGGTCTGGAAAACAAAACCAATCTTGCTGTTCCTTATCTCAGCCAGCTGATTATCATCCAGCGTAGAAACATTTGTTCCATCAAGATAAACTGCTCCTGCACTGGGATGGTCAAGACAGCCAATGAGGTGCAGCAAAGTCGACTTTCCGCAGCCGGAAGGGCCGATAATAGAAACAAACTCGCCCATGTTAATCTCAAAAGAAAGCCCGCACAGGGCCGGGACCTTTACCTTCCCCAAAAGATAGGTTTTCTTTAAATCTTCAACCTTGACGATCCTGGCCATTACTCAGATAAAACCTTGACCCTTTCCTTATCTTTTAATTTATCCAGATTAGAAATTGCGACCTTCTCACCCGGGGAAAGTCCTTTCAAAATTTCAACCTTTTCCGCGTCTTTGATACCCAGCCCCACTTCTTTCTGCCAGGCTTTATTGCCCTTGATTACAAAGACAACCTTTTTTCCCTGACGCAAAGTGATGGCCTCGCGCGGCACCACCAGAACATTCTTTTTTTCGCCGGTTATGATCTCCACATAGACCGACATCCCGGTCCGAAGCACTTCTCTTCCATTCTCAAACTTTACTTTTCCCCGAAAGACCAGATCCTCTTCATCCAAACGCACCCGGCCCCCAACTTTTTTAAGCTCTGCTTTTTTGTTGATCCAGGTAATGCGGCCAAAGAATTCCTGATCCTGAAAGGCATCGGTAGTAAACCTTATCCGCTGACCAACCTTTGCAACAGCAATATCAACCTCGTCAACCTGGATCTCTATCCAGGGGTTATCGATATCTACCACGGTCATAACCGGCATACCTGGAGAAACAGCCTCACCCGGGATAATTGTTTTTTCAGCAACGATCCCGGAGAAGGGAGCCATCACGCGGGCATTATCCACCGCAGTCTTGGCCCGCTCCAGCTCCAGATCGCTCACAAAACCCTTGGCGTGCAGCTTTTTTAGACGTTTATACTCCTTATTTGCCT
>JAZFXQ010000014.1:0-7151 GCA_036448795.1 Candidatus Margulisiibacteriota bacterium
AGAGAGGTTACAGGGCTTATCAGGCGCTTAAGTATTATAAAACAGTCTTTTTTCACTCCCGGAGCGATCCTTCTTATCGATGGACCTCATCTTGAGAGCAAGGGCCTCCTTCATCTGTCAGGCTGGGAAGAGTATGCCAATTGCCTGCTTCCCTGGGAAGCAATAAGAGGCGTGCTTTTGGTTGATATTCCGCCCAAACCGGAGATCTCTTCTTTTTTAGTTAAAGATCGAAGTGTCTTGCAGAATCTTTATCAGGAGGATCGTTTTCCGTATAGGGAGGATGTAAACTATTGTCAGGACGTAAGTCTTGAAGATTTTTCTACGAGTTTTCGGAAAGTGCTGCTTAGTTAACTCGAACCCTTTTCTCCACCACCACTTCCCCTATCAATATTTTACCCTCGCCGCTTGATCAGCAAAATTATGCTTCCAATCGCGCCGACCAGGAAGGCGGCTGGACAGACAAAAACCGCGATCAAAAAGAAGACTGGTTCTTCAAAGCCCAGGACAGCGGAGAGTAAATTGTGAAGCAGGATGCTGGCCACGAATAGTATGGCCGAGCCACCGGTCAGGATCAGGAAAAATTTGAGCTTGTCATCCACCTTCATGAAGGTATTCTGGCACCGCCATCTTTCCCTGTCAATCTATTCAGTCGCCTGTCACCAGCTTGCCCCGAGAGAAGTCGAGGGGTCACGAGTCGCCGGTCATTATAATAATAGACACGAGACAGATAACTCGAGACACGTGACTGGTCGTTCATTGGTTCTTTGAAGTTTATGTGTTATCATTTAATGGGAGGGAAAAAATGGCATTAAAAAGAAATTATATTATCGCTTTAATTCTGGGGGCATTGATCTTGCTCATTGCGTTTGTGCTAATGACCTGCGGAAGAGTAAGGGAAGAGATAACTCCGGCAGGTCTGCGAGCTATGCAGGCGCAACAAGAGATTCAACTGCTATGGGAAAAGCAGCTTGAGACTGGATACCTCAAGTCTCTTGCATATCATCACTCAGGGCTCCTTGTGGGAGGGTTAAAGTCTCTCCCGGAAGGCGGGCGTGCTGCTACTTGGAAACTACTCAAACACGAAACTGGAGGAGTATTGTGGCAATGGGCAGATGAACTAGGTGACGAAATCGCTGCTATCGCACTTGCAAAAGAAGAACTAAATCTAGCTTATTTGGTTCGCAATGTGGGTACACCCATTATTGAAGGAGAGCCGGGAGGACAGCCAGAACAGGCAGTAAAAGCAGTTTATCTAAAGGCAATTGAAAGAATCAGCGGAAAGGAGAAATGGGACATCCCCTTGAGCTATGAAAATTTTAATTATACTGGTGGCAAAGCTGTTTTAGTAGATGCTTCTTCTGGATTGGTATGTGTGGCTGGCCAATCGCTATCGCGGCAGATCGGTGAACAGGAAATCTTGTCAGACGGCGTTGTAACGGTACACAAATCCAATGGAGACTTAGACCGCTTTAAACATTTTTCAACTGATGGCGATGACAGTGTCGTTGCTCTTGCACTAGCTTCTGGGGAAAAGTTTTGGGCGCTTGGCATGCTAGACAAAGGCGGCGCAGCCGAGAGGAGTTTTATAACTAAATTAGATCTTCAACTTAATACTTGGCACCACAAGGAATTTGATGGCGACCTACGCGCTCTTAAAAAAATTGGTGAACACCTCTATCTCGCCGGCGAAAAAGCAGGAAAAGCTGTTTTATTAAAATACAATCCCGCAAGCGAAACTGTAGTGTGGGAGAAGATATTTCCGGAAGCTGATAGCCTTGCCACTGCCGTTATTGCATTAGATGATGAGAGGATTTGTGTGACTGGCTATCGTATGGTTGGCAGAATACCTGAGGCTTTTATGATAATACTCGATTCTGATGGACTAAATCCATTAGCGGATTGGCGTATGGGAAATGCTATGTTCTATGCTGCTGGAAAAGGTTCGTTCTATGGTGTCGGTCAAAAGGAAGGCCATGGATATATCGCAAAACTTCAGACCGTTCCTGCTGGTGGCGTAACCCTTCCCTTGCTTGTTGGCAATAACGTTGTGGCAGATTTTACTTCTCACGGTATAGATGTAAAGGTCACAATTGAAAGAGTAGAACAAGAGGGCACCATCTTAGGGCTTCCACAGGAAGAATCGGAACTGCCGGGAAATGCAAGGGAGCTACGTGACGAACAAGGACTTAAAGTAGTATCAGTAGGGGAAAAATATGTCAGGCTACTTCATACAGGACAAATCGCAGGGGCGGTAGAAATAGAAATGCCGTTCGATCCTGCGCTGCTCCCAACCCAAGATTATTGGAAGATAGTTGGTGGGTGGCTCTGGGACGAAGAGTTTGTACTCTGGGAACCCATGCCCCCCGTGGGACCCGTTGATCCATTAAAAGTTATTGCAAGAATGAGTTCTGATCGATTCCCAGCCGGTGAGTTTCGCCATATCGTTCCCGCAGTCATAGAGTACCCGAAAATGGCAATCGAAAAGATTATGAGCGAAATTGATTCTCAATACGCAGCTTTTAATCTCACCCAACAAGAAGCTTTAGCTGTTAACCGAATGCTCGGTCAAGCCCTTCAGATTCTGGGCCGCATAGCCTCTCCGTCGGGAAAAGCAGCAAAAGGCGCAGCGAATTTGATCTGGGGCGCGAGAAAACGTTGTGTAGCTCGAAAGGCGCAGGGTATTCTCACAGGACAACTGATGGCAATATACCATGCTATCAAAATAGCCCATCACCTTCCACTTTAGAAGAAGACCGGCTCTTCGAATCCTGGCCCGAACACGGGAATTAACAGGCCGCAGTTTTAGTTTACCTGCCTGACCGTCAGCTTCCAGTTATCCATGATGGGCATCCCCGGATTCTCGTCCATCTCGGCGCAGACCGCGGTGGGCGTTTGCAGGACCATGGGAAAAACGAGAGGCCCGTCGGGCTTCGGGATAAGCTCAATGTCAACATCCTTCTGGATCAGGTAGCGGAAAGGGTCCATCCTGCCGAAATAGTAATTCGCGAAATCGTGCTGCTGCTTATCTGTTAGCTGCGGCATGTACCTGGCGATCTGACCGGCGGAGGTGTCCACCGGGAACCAGCCGTAGTTCGGCAAATAGATCTGCGCCCAGAAATGCGTGCCGCAGCCTGTTTCGCTGATGGGAAAAAGCTGATAGCCGCCGGGGGCCCTGGCCGGAATGCCCCGGGCGCGGCAAAGGGCCGCGAAGTACATGCTCTGCGCCCCGCAGTCGCCGTAACCATGTTCATCCACGTAGACGGATTCCGGGATGTCCATGGCAGAGATGGCACCGTGCGGCAGGAAGCTGTAGTCCAGGTCCCAGATAATATGGTCAAAGAAGATCTTGGCGATCTTGAGCGGATTGGTTTCTTTGCCCGCCAGCTTCCTGGCCCGGGCTCGGATCGCCGGGGTTACGGCAATGTTTTTGTCCGAGGCAGTGTAGCGCTGGTAAAGCCAGCTCTTCTTGTCATATTCGCCGATCTTTTCCGGGTCGACCCGGTAGCGTTCCTCATAATGGGTAAAGGTCAGTTTTATCCCGATCTTTAGGTCCGCCTTGACCTCTTCCAGCGGTATTTCCAGATAAGCCAGGCCGATATCGCCGTCCAGCTTCAACGGGTACTTGACGTATTTTCGGGGATAGATCGAGAGGATCCTGACATTGGTCTGGGCGGCAGTGGTCAGGGGCAGGGGGAGCCAGACCTTGAGCAGGCCGGATTTCGGGAAATCTTTTCGTTTGAGAATGACCTGGCCCCGCGCCAGGTAGTTGATGGGGTTGACCAGGGTCTGGCCGGGTCTGGCCGTGTCCTTCTCATAGATGTAGCGGCTCATGATATTGAAGAAATGGGTGCTTTTTCCGAGCGCGCCCGCGGTCTGTTTGCCGTGAAGGTCGGAGTAAATGTGGGTGGCAGTGTTGGTGAGACCATCAAAATAATAAGTCTGGTTGCCGAACTTAAGATGGGGCAGCCGGCCGTCCCGGATGATCTCGTCTATTCTCCGATCGGTTATGCCGGGAATGGTTTCCTTCATAACCTTCCTGGCCTCGTCCTCGGTCAGGGGATAGCTCAGCTTGATGTTGCCCACGCGGGTGATGGCTTCGCGGCACTGGTAGACCTTGCCTGCTTTTCCTTCCTGACGCAGATTTTTGGCGGCCTTTAAGTAGGCGTCATAGGCCTTGATATATTCCGTTTTTCTTTCCAGTTTCTGCGCCTGTCCCAGGAGTTTTGTCCCGGGCGAAGCAAAGGGATTGGCGCAGCCGGACAGCTGAATAACAATAATGGCTGCCAGCAGCAATGATAGGGCGTAAAAAAACTTTTTCATAAGATCAGCTCCTTTGGGATATTGTCGCACCCCCATCTTTTTGTGTCAATTATTATTCGACCTACTCATGATCCGGGTAACGTGATAGAATTTTTCCCAGGAGGGATCAACCATGAAAAAATTATTGCTCTTGGTTTTTATTCTTCTATTCGCTTTTCCGGCACGGGCCCAAGCCGAGCTCCCCACCGTGGCCGTTTTTACCACCGGCGGCACGATCGCGGAAAAGGTCGATCCTAAGACCGGGGGAGCGGTTCCTGCGGTTTCCGGAGCGGACCTGATCGCCGCGGTCCCGGGGCTGGCTAAAATTGCCAGGCTTAAAGTCATCAACTTCTCCAATATTGACAGCTCTCAGATGACGCCGGAACTCTGGGCTAAACTCAAACGCCGGGTCGATGAGACCTTAAAAGACGGCTCGATCAAGGGGGCGGTCATAACTCACGGGACCGATACCATGGTTGAAGCGGCTTATTTCCTGGAGTTGACCTTGAAAACTAATAAACCAGTGGTTTTTGTGGGCGCCATGCGCGACGCGTCTGACCTCTCTGCAGATGGTCCGGCTAATATTTACAACGCGGTCGTGCAGGTCTGTTCGCCCCGGGCGCAGGATCTTGGGGTCACGGTCAGCCTGAATCAATATATCAATGCGGCGCGGCATGTCAGGAAAACTCAGACCACCAATGTCCAGACTTTTGACTCCGGCGAATATGGTTATCTGGGCTATATCAGTATGGGAAAAGTCTTCCGTTTTAATGAGCGGCCGCCTAAAGTAAAACTTCCCTTGCCCGAAAAACTTCCCAAGATCGCGCTCTTGAGCGATTATGCCGGATCTGACGGCAGTTTTGTGCGCTATGCGGTCGATTCCGGGGCCAGGGGCATCGTGATCGAGGGGGTCGGCGCGGGTAACGTCAATAAAGAGATGAACCAGGCCATCAAATATGCCTTGAGCAAGGATATTCCAGTGGTCATCACCAGCCGCGTGCCTCACGGTGCGGTCATGCCTATTTACGGTGATGAGGGCGGGGGAGAAGAGCTGCAAAAGAGCGGAGCGATCTTGGGCGGTGATCTTTCTGCTCCCAAGGCCCGTTTGCTCCTGATGCTGGCTATTCCGCAAGGCAATGGTGACCTAAAGAAGTATTTTGAATTAGATAAGCCATCGTGAGTCATCTCCGCTTGAAAAGATATCTTGCGGGAGTATAATTACCTTAACAGGGAGGAATAAAATGAATTATATAAAAAAATTGATGTTGGTGTTTATCGCGGTCAATGTTCTGGTCGCACCTGGCTTTGCCGGTCTTATTGAAGATGTCGACGATCTCACCCCGGAGGGGGCTGTGCTTTTAGAGAAAAAGCTGCAGCAAAAAAGGTTTGAGGCGGCAACTCCCGAAAATTCCAGGATCGCTGGATTTATTCAATATATTAAACCAACCCAGTTTAACAGCGCTTTTCCCGGAGTGAGCCCGATGACAAATCTATACGGCGGCTCTTTTGATCTGCGGAAGCCGCTGAGCGAAAGGGTCTTAATTGGAGGAAGTTTTGGCGGCGCGGGAAATTATGTTATCAGTGAAAGCAGTTCAAAAATATATGAAGATCTGTTCCTGGCTTATGGGCAGGCTCAATTTGTAGTGGATCTCCGCATTTTTCAGAATAAAACTTTTGTGCTTAGCATAACTCCCGGAGCAGGAATTATGTTGGGCGGGTATAATTATTCAAAAACAGATGATAACAGCCAAACCTTTTACAATACTAATCGTTGGGGATCAGGGATCTGCACCAGTCTATCCCTGGACGCGGTCTGGAAAGTATATAAGGACTGGGGCTTGGGGTTTGGCGTAAGCTCTTTTTCAGGCAAGCTGGGTGGTATGCGCAAAGTAGCTAGTAGCGTTGATTCTTCAGCGCCGGAGATCGACCTGACAGGCACGACCTTCAGGATATCAGGCAGTAAAGTCTTTTAAAAGATCGCGCGCCACGCTTTTCTTAAATGGGAGGTGAAAGAATGGCTAACAAAGAACAAAGCAGCAGAAAGAATATCAAGAAAGTCGCGAAATTATCGCTGATGGAAAAACGCGCAAAGAAAAGGGAAAAACGCGCGAATAAGGGCTAAATCAGGGAATTTATGAAGCTTTTGAGCTTGGCCAGATAGCTCTTTTTGCGGAATTCGTTCCTGGACAAAAGCAGAACCGCAGCCGGTTTCCTTCCCAGCGCCGCTTCAAGATCAGCCGCGATATTCTTGTTGGCAGCGCCCATGCCGCTGATGGAAATAAAGACCAGCTTATTCAACTTGTCCCTCTGCTGAGTGATGTAGGTCCTGGCAGCCGGTGTCAGAAAACCGGTCCAGAGCGGCGTCGCGAGCACGACCAGCTCAAAATCCTTTGGATCGTTTTTGACCGGCTCCAGCCGCGTCAGCTTCTTTCCGAGCGCGTCAAGCAGACAGCGCAACAGCCCGAATAATCCCCGCCGCTGGTCCTTATCAATAAGCCTTTCAAGCTGGCCATTGAACCCCCGCGCGGCCTCCAGCGCCAGCTTTTCATTAATACCGCTTTTTGAATAATAAACAACTAACGTTTTCATCTGCAGGTATATTCTCCCACCACCATCTGACCAAGTCAACGGTTAGTAAACAAGAAATCCGAGCAATCCGATCCCAATAACCGCCAGTAATTGGACCAGATCATACAACCACAGCTTCTTAGCCGACTGGTCAATAAATTTGACGAGAAGAGGGGCGACCCGGGGCCAGGCAAAGAGCATTGCCAGCGCCTTAAGCACGCCAAGGCAGATCACCACGATGATCACCCAGCCGTAAGGAGGATAATGATAAATTGCCCCGTATA
>JAZFXQ010000015.1:0-8598 GCA_036448795.1 Candidatus Margulisiibacteriota bacterium
ACATCTTGTTCGCTGCCATTTTTGATATCTTCAATTAATATAATCCCATAATTCATAACCAAATCTACAGAGGTACTGGGGTAACCCTTAATCTTTATAAGACCAAGGGCCCCTTTTTGTTTTGCGTCCAGATAAGTTTCATACATGCTTTTTAGATCCCCGGTGCTGAGGGCGTCACAGCCGGTAACAATGAAAGGAGGATGCTCTTCAGGCAGTGGCTTTAAAGAATTTGCTATGGCATCGGCAGCGTGTTGTTGCAATGTATTAAGTTTATCTTTATTTGCCTCGCTGGCCGTTCCATCTTTTATTTTTTGGTGGATGGCTAATATTTCTGGCGTGCTCAGGTCTTCAACTGCCGGAATTTTTTGAAGACCTGCAAGTGCGCACATATCCTGGACAATATTATGTTTTTGTTTATAACCAAGGAGTACACTGTGGGCGGTATTCACGCTATTTAAGAATTTCTCAGTTTCTTTTCCTTCGGGAATGAAAGTCCCAACTTTCAGACCGGCTTTTTTGAACATTCTTTGGTTTGCTTTGACATAGACATCAAGCTTGTCAGCAGAAAGACAGGTAGTGATGAGGATATCCTTGAGACCGTTAGGCTGATATAATTCGGTGAAAATTCGGGTAAACATTCTCCTGCCAACCATGGGCCAGAGCCCCTTGGGTCTTCTCCAAGCACCAGGAGAGACTCGATGCGATTGTCCTCCAGCCATGTTTATAGCAAGATTGTTACTCATGTTTAATCATCCCTATTATATATATATATCGATAACTTTTCGGAAAAATTTCAGGAAATTTTGAAATCCTTATGGGATTTACGTCAGAAAGATTCAGGATATGCTTCAATCTGAGTTAATTATAAACTGATCCAGGGGGATAACTGCGGTTGCATGAGAGGGACTGGGGACCATAACTACATTGTTGAAGTAGGGATCGGGAGCTTCTGTAAATTCTTGTATATATGTTCCCGCTATGTCGGTATAGAAAACATTTTCTCTTCCTTCTTTATAAAAGCCGCCCCCTACGATCACATTTTCTAATTGAATATCATTCAAGGTATATTTTAAGTCTGGTTCTATGGGGGCCAAACCAAAAACGTTTCGATCTGGCCACAATACCGAATTGACAAGCCGAGCATTTCCCTCTATGGTCCAACCTGATCCTATGACAGATTTGACAAGGATCGCCCCTTTTCGGATGGTTACATTATCTCCAATAATAGTAGGACCAACAATTTTGGCGCCCTGCTCAATGGTTACGTTTTTTCCGTACCAGATCCTCCTATTATTTTCGTCGAGATTAAATTGGGGGGGCTTGGGCCACCAGTCAAAATCGTGCCGTCTATTAAATCCGCCCATGCCGGAAAGAAGCTCAAGATTGGACCCGTATATGGCGCGGCGGGTTCCATCATCTGCCCATAACCCGCCTATAAGATAACCATAAAGACCCTGGGGAACTCCGGGGTCTTCGCTCTCATAAATCATGGGGTGATGGCTTACTATGTCCGGGAAGACATGGCTGCCCCAATCCTGGAAATTCTTATTGGCTTCACCTTCTTTGAGTTTGCCTCTTTGATTCAGGATTGCGGAAAAAACGCCCAGGCGATAGTGTTTTCCAGTTTCTGGATTAGTCCAGTCATTAAGGTAATTGCCTCTGGCAGGATCAAATTTTCCATCGGGGATGTACAGATCGTAGGGATTTAATTTCTTTTGATCTTCCAGGCTGAGTGGCCTCAGCCTCGGGTCAAGCTGATTTCTGTTATCCGGTATTTCAATATCATCTTCTATGAGCTCAAACAATCTATGATCAATGATATAGATCGATCCGTTATTTAAATTACTTAGGGCTTTAGGGCTTTTTTCTTGAAAGTGTTTTATTCTGCTGTATTTACCTCCATCGTAACTGGATATTCTGCCGGTCTCATCTTTGCTGTCTCCCTTTCTGTAAGCCACACCGAATCTCCCGATTTCCTTCCAGGGGACCGGAGCCAGACCAATGCTTACCAGTGCGTGATGCTGCTTATGTAAATCGAGCATATTATGCATCCTGGTTTTGGCTCTTATGTCTGCGGATAGAACAATAAAGGTGTCCGGATGTCCATCTCTTCCTTTGATATCTTCCTGCCAGCCTTTGACCAGGCATCCGGCAGTGTTTAAATTGAATTCGTGTTGATGCTCCCAGTAAAAACTGCTGCCGGTTCCCTGGCGGAGCCCTTCCATATTCGGGCCAAAATAGGCCCGGATATCTTCCGGCATGTACATGAGAGCCATGGCTACATCCTGGATCCCACATGAATCTACAGCAGATTTAAAGAGGGGCAGCATTAAGGGGGTGCCTCCCAAAGGAGTAAGGGGCTTGGGAAAAGCGTTGGTGTTCACACTTCCCTTGTTCAAGCCGATAGCGGCTATTTTTTTTGAGTCAACTTTTGGATGGGCAGTTAAAGGCCAGGGTCTTGACCCTATTCCTCCCACCAATCCTAATAACATTACCCTTCCCATAAGTATTCTCCTTTTCTACTTATATTTCGAAACTTTTTAGAAAAATTTCACTTAGAATTCAAATTCTATTAAATCACAAGCTGAAGCGTTGGCTCCTATGCGCCGAAAAAACTCTCAGGCCTAAAATTTACGTTCCCATTAGTGTCGTAAGTTATTTTGGGAATGGTGTATTGAAAATCCCAAAAATCAGAAGCGCATAAGGCGCCGATCATGTAATCGGAACCGGTGCTTTTGGTATAGGCCTGAGGGAAGCGATCTTTAATACTCGAACGCACTTCATCGAAAGGCACGCTTTGATTTATCCTGTTCAGGGGTTTCCATATATTCCATTCGCGAACAGTGATCTTGTTTATTTCGGATTGGAATTTGAGCCAGTCCAGGGCTCGCGCAAATCTTGCATGATCAATTTGAGTCTCTGAACTTAAAGGGCGGGGTCTTAATAGGATCATCCCTCCCAAGATGTTTTCATTTTCATCAATTCCTTCCCAGATGAAGCGGGTGTGCCAGGAATTAGCGTCATGCATGAAAATGTGGCGGCCCTTTGGCGCGATGACCGCCCCCTCAGAGAGTTCATAGCAATCCGCGGGAATGACAACCCTTGACCAGTCCTTGCCTTCGACTTCATGATATTTTTTTTCTTTGATCCTGTATTGACATTTGCTGCCGGGCTTGATTTCGCTTGAACCATCTGCAAGCAGGGCTAAAAGACCGGTATGTTCGCTGGAGTTTTCAAAAAGGTAGGAAGTCCACTTTAGGATATCAATGAAATATTTTAAATGAGGATAGAGTTCAATAAGGCCTCTCTCCATTTGTAAGTAATTCATTTCTGAAGCGACCGGCATAAGGTAATCTGCGTTAGCTAAAAGGGCTTTGGCAGCTGAGGCTTTTCCAAGGTATTCGATCGGGGAGAGAGGCGCACCATATGAATCTGGCAGTCCCAGTCCTCGGGTAGCAGTATCAAGATCATAAGAGGCAAGATCCAATTTTTCTTTATCGAGCGTGATTATGACAGATGTCCAGGGAAGATGGTGTTTTACCAATGCTGGAACAAACGAGGCGTCGGATGCAGCGCAAACCACAAAACGCGGTTTTTCAGGATGGCTTAAGATCTGGTTTACCGCTCTCTTTGCAAAAACAAGAGGAGACTCGTTTTTTTGCGGAATGACTTTAACTGCTTTAGTTTTTCCGATGGAAGTCTGATAAATATTGGCTCTTTTTCCGGTTAAATACGCAACAGGCATAGCATGCCTCCTATTATATATCGTTAAAAATGGGGGAGAATTTCAGTTATCTTAAACCGCGATAACCAAAATCATGGAGGAAATCAAGAAAACCATCCTGTTGATCCTGCAGGCGGAAAGTGGCATGTGCTTTCGGAATGTCAGCCTTGGTTTTTATATTCCGGATGGGGTCAACCATTATTTCGCTTCCGACCTTTCTCTTTCTGATAACATAAAGGGTCTTAAGAAAATAGTTCAGGTCTCCCTGAGGGACCTCATTGTAGAAGTAGCCATCACGGTTTCTGAGCGCTATGGGCAGACCCTTTTGGGCAACCTCATCCCACCATACGGCCGGATTCGGATATAAATTTTGATTTCGGTTCAAATATCTTATATTTTTCCATTTATCTTCGGCTCTTGCCAGGTCGATGTCGTCGTATTCCGGATAGAGCTGAAAACTCTCGATCATCACCAGGCGTCCCCCATTTTCACCGTAAAAACGGGGATCCAGCGCCAGCATCCCTCCTTTTTGAGGGTCTTCTCCTTTCGGTCTCTGGGCAACCACCTCCATGATCATGTTGTAGTCAGAATCAGGAATAATATTTTCAGTGTTCAGGGCGAGCGCTGCGGAAACAATATCTATGGGGTCGGTAAGGTAAGTCAGGTCTTCCACGTTAAGGGACTGCATGCAGGCGGTGTTGCTCAAGAAATGCCTGAAATCCTCGGCGGTGATTGGGCGCCGGATCCTGCCCGCAATCATGGAGAGGGCGTTATGGTCCATGGTGCTCTGGATCTTTGCCACGCCGTGATTGTGGATGAAAGGGGAGGCCATCTGCGAGGCGAATACGCCGCCTTTCTCATCCATCCCAATGCCCAAAAAGGAACTTGAGGCCATGAAGTAGACGTTGCTTTCGTCCAATCCGAAATAGCCCCACTCCCGAAAACTTTCTATGACATTATCAAGTATATCGTTGTTGGCGATGATGAAAACTTTCTGTCTGGCCAGGGCGTTATAATATTTTGTTCCGCCGAATTTATGCGCCAGCTGTTTGATGCCGAAGGTGAAAGCCAGCATGTGCCGGATACCGAGCGGAATATCGAGGATGTCGCTTATGTCAAAAACGGCAGGGCTGGAGACATAGGCCATGTGGGAAGGGGTCAAAAAGAATTTCTGATTTTCGAGCATTTTTTCCGGCGGGACAGCGAGATCGAGAGGGGTAAGGAGATATTTCTCTCTGGATCGCTGCAGGCGGGTGGCTTTGCCGCCGACCATGTGTTCCCAGACAATGTCTCCGGCCAGGATCCTTTCGGCGGTTCGGCCCCAGATCCGCTTTTCCATTCTTACCGGCTGGCTGTTATCTGTATGCAAATAAACTCCGTCAGGAGCGGAGATGCGGCTGATCAAACCGCTATCAATATAATCCAGACCCAATTCTGGTTCTGGGTTAAGTGAATCTAGATTGGGATATTGGTTAACGCGCGCCATGGCTTCCTTGTTGGTGAGGACGTCCCGCGGATTATTGATGATCTCGGCTTTCACTGCGGCTTCGAGCTTCTTTTTAACTTGCATTTTGAACCGGTGGAGATAAGTGTCAACGTTGGGGGTTTTCCCGGTCCGGAAGCGATTTAAATGTTTTAGGGTTGCTTTCATGTTCTCTCCTTCAGGATATCTATCCCTCTCTCTATATATCTGATGGAAATCTTAAAAATTTCACTTAAATTTAAATTTTATCAATAAGATCAATTTATTTTAGGAATTTTTGTTTTTTTGTGTTAGAATTATTAAATGCTAAAGATAAGGCCGCTTTTCGGCGGTTTCGGCAAACCCGGAGAAAAGGTTTCAGAGGAAAATGGGGTCTATAGCATGGAGGGGGAGGGGACGGATATCGGGTTTAATCTGGTGATCATGGAGGAGATGAAGTCTCCTTCTTTGCTGGAGTTTGACCTGCGCGGAAAGATCGACAAGAAAGAACCCTGGTCCCGCCTGCGCATCGAGATCTTTGACCGCAGCAATGCCGAAGTCCCGGCTACCTCTTTTGAGGACGAATATTTAACGGTTGAGCTTGACCCCGATAACTTCCGGCATCTTTCCCTCCCAATCCTGGGAATCGTGAAAAGTCCGGAAAGGGTCCAGTTCATGATAGTGGGCCCGGCACATTCCCGGATCGAAATAAAAAATGTCCTTCTCAGGTGATTTTGCTGGATGCGCGCTGGGAGCTTTTGTAAATGGCATGGAAAACATTCCAAGCTTCCAGAACATGAGCGGGAAAAAGCTGGCCGTGGTTCTCTGGTACGTGCACTGGGAGGATCCTTTTCCTACCTCGGATGCGGATAGAGTCTATGCCAATGGCAGCATCCCCTTGATCACCTGGGAGCCCTGGATCACCCACGATCTGGGGACACTCGAAGCGATCGCTTCCGGCAGCTATGAAAGCTATGTCAAAATCTTCCTTCAATCTGCTAAAGATTGGGGTAAACCGCTATACCTCCGCTTTGCCCATGAGATGAACGGCAACTGGTATCCCTGGGATGGTTTTCATAACGGAGGGCAGTCTGCCCCAGAAAGATACAAGCAGGCCTGGCTCTATACATATAATGTAAGAGAAAAGCTGGGAGCGAAGAATGTAGAACTGATCTGGTGTCCAAATAACACCGATCAGCCGAATGCTTCCTGGAACACAGTTTCGAACTACTATCCAGGGGACCAGTATGTGGATTGGATTGGCATGGATGGCTACAACTGGGGATACGGGAGCCGGGAGGAATTTGATTCTGTGTTCGGCAGTAGTTATCAAGCCTTGACTGCCTTGTCCGCCAAGCCGCTCATGATCGGTGAGTTTGCCTCGGCCGAACAGGGGGGGGGCAAAGCAGATTGGATAGCGAAGGCATTCTCAAAGATCAAGAAGAGCTATCCGCGCATCAAGCTCTTTTGCTGGTTTAATATAAACAAGGAAAGGGATTGGAGGATTAATTCTTCAACTTCTTCAGAAGCGGCTTATCGGCAAGCAATAAGTGATAGTTATTTTAAAGAAAGTTTGCTATAATCTATAAAAGGGGAGAAAAAAATGGGGTTGGGTTTATTGATGCTTATTATGAAACTGGTGGTCCTTTTCTCAGCCCTGGCGGCTTTGGGTTTTGCGATCGGCCTCCTCTTTTTTTACGAACATTTTCAGGCCTTCAATGAATCAGCAAACGTTTCGTATTTCACAAAGAAAAAGGGATATAAGCCGGGTGGTGGTGGTGGGTCTTTGTTCGACAACTGGGTCATGGGCTGGCATACCGGTTTTGGCATTATCGCGCTGATCATCGCGATCTGGCTGTTTTGGGTGTTCTTTAGCTACTTGAAATTGTAAGTCATAGGCCCGGAGAGGTCCGTTTCCATTTTATGCCATAGGATTTCGAGCATTTTGTGATAACGATGAAGCCGAAAAAGCAAAATCTCTGGGCAAGAATAAAGCGCTATCGCTTTGCTTATTATTTTATCCTTCCCACGGCGCTGGCCATGCTCTGCCTGCATCTCCTTCCCATTCTTCAGGGCATTTACATGTCCTTTCTCAAGCTGAACCAGTTCACTCTGCAGCAATATCTTTCGGCCCCTTTTGCCGGGTTCGATAATTTCTATAAGGTGCTCATTGATCCCAACAGCACCATCCGCATCGGGCTTTTTGAAGCGGTGCGCAACACCGTGATCTATACGGTGGTGGTGACCCTGGGGACCCTGGGAGTGGGGATGGTGGTGGCCTTGATGCTCCACCGCAAGTTCTTTGGAAGGCCGATCGTGCGTGCCCTTTTTCTGTTTCCCTGGATAGTTCCGACTTATGTGACGGGACTGCTGTGGGGGATCATCTGGCTCAAACAGGGCGGACTGGTGAATGTGATGCTGGCGGACTGGTTGAAGATCCTGCCCTTCAAGCCCTCCTGGCTTTCAGGGACCAACACTATCTGGGCTATCATTATTCCGACCATCTGGCGCTTCTGGCCGCTTTCCATGCTCATGCTTTTGGCCGGTCTTCAGACCATTCCGGATGAGCTTTACGAAGCCGCGGACATTGATGGCGCCGGCCCCTGGCGCAAGTTCTGGATGATCACCTGGCCCATGCTCAGGCCGGTCTGGTTCATCCTGATCCTTTTTGGCCTGATCTATAACACCTATTCCTTCAATATCGTGATCATGATGTTCGGTTTTGGGGCGGGGTATCCGGGGCAGTGGGGGGATCTGATGATGACCAATATCTTTCGGAATTCCTTCCAGCTCTGGAATTTCGGGACGGGGGCAGCCACTTCGGTCCTGCTTTTGATCGTGATGATCATTATCGTGAATATCTGGTTCAGGTATTTTAAGAAGGCGGAAGAGTTGCGCTAAATGAAAATACCCTATTACGTAAGAAAACGAATAACGAATATAATCATCAGCATTTTTATGATGGCCTTCCTGGCTTTGACCCTTCTTCCGATCGGGTGGATGGTTTACTCCTCTTTGAAAGACTCCAGTGATATTGCCATTGGAAAAGTGGGGATGCGTCGGGCCGGCAGGGATGTTTTGCAAATAGTTCCAGAAAAGGAAGGGCTTTTGGTCTTGTCCGCGGATGGAGGGATCAATCTATGTCGGGCCAGTGATTTAGAAATTCTAAAGCATGCTTCTCACAAAACCTCAGCCTCTTCCTTTCTGGTGGAGGATAAGTATATTTGGATCGCTTCCGCTAACAAAGGATTGCTTCGGGTTTCAAAGGAGGATTTTGGAAAAAGCAAGCGCTTCAAGCTTCCACTCTGGGGCATAGATTTTCACAAGGTCACCACCACTTACATCAAAAAAGAGGGCCATAACTTATATGTCTCTCTGGACTACAGGCAATTTGCAGATGTCTTGAGGTTTG
>JAZFXQ010000016.1:0-9103 GCA_036448795.1 Candidatus Margulisiibacteriota bacterium
ATGGGTATCTTGCCCAGCAGTTTTTTGGCAAGCTGCTTAACCGGATTTCCCCGAAGGGGCCTTCCTTCCCCGTACTCTCCACGCAACTTGCGAAGAAGCTCTACTGATTTATTCAGTTCCTCACGGAAACCAGAAATAATTCCCGCTTCTTCAAGGCTTTTTAAAATCGGCATAAGAAGATAAGGAAGTGCTGCACGGGATTCATAGCCCGAGGGAATGAGATAGGCGGGATGATTGTTTTTCTCCGCGATTTCCTTGAGTTTTCCCCCTGAAGCAATACAAATAATCTTTGCTCCGCAGCGCTCCGCTTCCTTAACCGCGCTTAAAGTCTCTTCGGTATTCCCTGAATAAGAAAGTGCAAAGAAAAGTGTTTCTTTCCCCACAAAAGCCGGCAGCCTGTAGCCACGCATAACATAGAGGGGCAGATCTATCTTGCCTGAGAAGAGACCCGCCGCTATGTCGCCGGCAATGGCAGATCCTCCCATACCAGCCACCACCACTTGCCTGATCTTCTTGACTTTGCGAAGCGCAGTATTTGGCAAAAGTTCCTGTGCCTTAAGAAGCATCTCCGGGGTTTCCGCCACAACCGAGAGCATTCCCGAAATATCAACCTCTTTTATTTTTTCAAGACTATCTAAATCCTCGATCTTACCCACCACCGACCCTTTCTCTTATCATTGACCTCAAAACTTCAATCGCTTTTTGAAGCTGAATATCTTCTTCCTCTTCCTCAATCTCCAGCACAACTTCTGCCTCTTCACTCGGCAACATGACTTCGATATCAGGTGCAATGCCCTTTTTATTTATATCCTCTCCACTCGGGGTAAGGTACTTAGCAATTGTAACCAGCAAGGCCGAACCGTCGTTCAAGCGTCTTACATTTTGCACTGAGGCCTTGCCAAAGGTCTTGGTCCCCACCAAAGTAGCCGCGTTGTTATCCCGGAGCGCTCCCGCCAAGATCTCCGAAGCAGAAGCCGAAGCTTCATTTATTAAAACCACCGTGGGCTTGCGCCAGAGGATCCTTCCGGTTGACTCGATCTGTTCCCTTCTCTTTTCCCGATCCACGGTTTGCACGATCATCCCGCGCTCAATAAACATGCTTCCGATCTCGATCGCGTTCTGAAGAAGCCCTCCTCCGTTTCCCCGCAAGTCGATAATCAAACCATCTGCGTTCTTTGACTGGCGGAGGGCCTTTTCAAATTCATGGGCACCCCGCAGGCTTTCAAAGGTATTCAATTTTATATAAGCAATATTGCCATCCAGGGTCTCCATTTTAAGGCTCTTAATTTTTATTTTAGCTCGGGTTATCCCAATTTCCTTGGGGTCCTCCCATCCCTTTCGCAAGATGCCCAATTTCACCGCGGTCCCCTGGGGACCACGAATTAAGCTTACCGCTTCCGCTAAAGCCATATCCTTGGTGGATTTTCCATCAATGGTCATGATCTTGTCTCCGGCCTTGAGCTTTGCCTCATAGGCCGGGGTGCTTTCAATCGGAGAAATAACGGTCAGTTGATGTTTTTTCATCCCAATATAGATTCCAATCCCTGAATAGGTCCCGCCCATTCTGATCTTCATCTCTTTAAAGGCCTTGGGCTCCATAAACCGAGTATAAGGATCGTCCAGGGCCGCCAGCATTCCCCGAATGGATCCATAGACCAGCTTTTCATCATCCAGGTCCTTTTCCACATAATCGTTCTTGACAATATCCAAGACCTGTAAATAAGTTTCCAGTTTTCTCTCTAATTCACCCTGCGCCACCACCTTCCCCACGATAGAGACCCCGATCACCAAGATTATGACACCTAAAAATATTCTCCTCACAGTTTTCATGGCTTTACCTCCTTTGCATCATAAAAATTTCATGGGATTAATTGGTTTACCGTTTTTCCTGACCTCAAAGTGCAGATGCGGACCAGTTGAATAACCGGTGCTTCCCACCAGTCCGACCACCTGCCCTTTTGCCACCACTGCCCCCACTCGCTTATAGATTCTGGAGAGGTGGCCATAAACCGTAGTGGTTTTGCGCCCATGGTCAACCACGATCGCTTTCCCGTAGCCATCCCACCAGCCTGAGAAAATCACCTCTCCCGCATCTGCCGCCTTTACCGGCGTACCGTATTTATTCGCAATATCCAACCCAGTATGAAAATGTCTTCCGCCCCAAAAGGGATGACGGCGATAACCAAAACGCGAAGTTATCCTTCCCCGGAGCGGCCAGGCCAACTTTCCGCTTCCTAAAACCTTCCCCCCGCGGCGCGCCGCCACCTTTTTTAAAATCAAAACCTCAAGCTCCTTGGAGCTTTTCTCGAGTTCTGCTATGCGTGCCTCATATTCCATCCGCCTCTGCTTGAGGGATTTATAGATCTTCTTTTTTTCATCGGCCTTAGTCGCGATATCCTTTTTTTTCTCGGCAATGACCTTGGCTAAACTCCGGATCTCCCTGGTCCTGTACTGAAGAATGGATCTATTTTGTTTAACCTTTTGGAGGTCCGCACGAACCCCCCCCACCAGGCCTGCATCATAGTTGATGATCTTCCTAAAAAAGTATAATCGATTAACAAAATCAGACATGGAGCGGGAAGCGATCAGAAGCTCAAGATAATTAAGCCCGCTGCTCTTGAAAACTTCCCTGACCCGTTCCTTAAGTCCCTTTTCCCTTTTTATTAGATCGTTTTCGGTTTGATGCAGTTCAGAAGTAAGAGCCCCTATTTGAGTTTCATTGGTCCTTATATTTTTTTGAGCAAAATAAAGATTGTTTTTGGTTCGCTTAAGCTCCTTATTTATGACCACCAGCCGCCCCAAAACCGCCTGCTCCTCTGCCTTGGTCTTTTTAAGCTTCTTCCTGCTCTCCTTTATCTTTTTTTGGATGGCCTGAAGCTCGACCTGCTCCAGCTCAGGCTCTTTTTGGTACTGAGCTGCTATTTTTTCGGATTGAGCTCCGAGCGAGCAGACAGATATTAGCAGGAGAAGAGCGGCAAATACCCTCATTGAACTTCAATCATAACATAATCATTTCTGGCAAACAAGTTCAAGGCTTATCCATAAAAAGCCTTTCTCCTTCTTTCGCGGTGGAAGGTGATTGCAAAACGATGAGCTTCGTCGCGGATACGCTGCAAAAGCTTCAGGCCGGAAGAAGTTCGTGCAAGCGAAAGAGGCTTATTTTTTTGAGGAAGATAGATCTTTTCTTCCCGTTTAGCCAGACCAATAATAGGCGTGTTTTTCAGCCTGGCCTCTTTAAGCCCCCTTGCTCCTGAGTTGACCTGAGCCAGTCCGCCATCCACCATAACTAGATCGGGCAGGGAGAGCCTTTTTGAAAGCATGCCGGCGTAGCGGCGCTTTACAATCTCATAAATAGCTGCAACATCGTTTGGTTTTATTCCAAGGCTTTTAATTTTAAATCTTCGATAATCGCTCTTCAAAGGCAGTCCCCCGTAAAAGGCAACCATGGCCCCCACGATATTTGCCCCCTGGATATTTGAGATATCAAAGGCCTCGATGCGCATCGGATCTTTTTTCAGTTTGAGTTCTTTTTTTAACTCCCCGATCCCAGAAAGCCGCCGAGGGACAGGAGCTCTAGCTAATTCCTTGCCCTCCATCATTTTCTGCAAAACCTTAATTCGGTCCCGCAGATAGGCCGCTCGCTCAAAATCCTGATTTTTCGCGGCCTTTTTCATTTCTTCCCTTAATTTATCAAGGGCCTGGTCCGCTTTCCCTTCAAGCAGTGAAATAATTCCCTGGACCAAAGCCAAGTAATCTTCACGAGTGATTTTTTGGATGCAGGGCCCGCTGCAGCTTCCGATGCGGTAATAAAGACAGGGCTGCTCACGCATTTTAAGCGGGGACTCCCGGCACCATCGAATGGGAAAGAGTCTCTTGACTAAACGGATGACCTCCCGAACCATGCCCCCCTGATACCGGCCAAAATAAAGGGCCTTATCCTTTTCTTTTCTCCGGACCAGGAAAAGGCGCGGCCATTCTTCATTAACCGTCAATTTCAGAAAGGGATAAGCCTTATCATCGCGCAGGGAGATGTTATAGCGTGGCTTGTATTTTTTGATCAGCTCGTCTTCCAGGATAAGGGCATCCAGCTCCGAGCCGGCCACCACATAATCAATATCATACAAGCGATCTAGAAGGATCCCGGTCTTTAAATCGGGCGGTTTGCTGAAATACGAAGAGACCCGTTTGCGCAGTGATTTTGCTTTTCCAACATAGAGAATTACGCCTTTTCTGTCCCTAAAAAGATAGACCCCTGGTTTATTTGGAAGGGCTTTTAGTTTTTCCTTGAGGGAGGCCATTAACCCGATTTACGAGCTTCAATTTTAACCTTCAAGGTAGCGCTAACATCTTGAAAGAGCTTTATGGGTATACTGTATTGACCGACAACCTTGATGGGCTCGGCTAATTCGATTTTTTTCTTGTCAATATCAATTTGAGAAATCTTTTGGACCGCTTCGGCGATATCTTGAGAAGTCACGGAGCCAAAAAGCTTTCCACCCTCCCCCGCATCTACCGGAATTGAAACCTCAAGCGAAGAGAGTTTCTTGGCCAGCTCTTCATGCTCAGCTCTTTTCTCGGCCAGTTTCTTTTCCTTCTCAGTTTTTCTTTTCTCAAGCGCGGCGATTTCGGAAGGCGTGGCAGGCACTGCCAGCTTTCTAGGAAAGAGATAATTTCTGGCATAGCCGTTGGATACTTCGATCAGGCTATCTTCTTCACCTAAATTTGATGTTTCTTTCCGCAGGACAACTTTCATTTCAATCCACTGTATAAGGAACCAATCCTACTTGGCGGGCTTTTTTTACCATCTGGGCTACCATCCTCTGGTGTAGCGCGCAACACCCGCTCATCCTTCGAGGAGCGATCTTTCCCCGATCGGTTATAAAGCGTCGAAGAAACCCAAGATCTTTATAATCCAGGGTCATTTTATCGGCGCAAAAAACACAGGGCCTTCTTTTCTTTTTTCGGAATTCTGGTCTTTTTCTTTTTTGCTCTCTTCGCTCTCTGGTCATGAATTTACCTCCCTGCCTAAAAAGGGATTTCTCCCTCCGCTAAATTTGTCTCATCTGATTCTGCCTTAAACGACTCGCCCCTATCAGGTTTCTTCCCAAGCATCTGCATATTGTCTGCCACCACTTCCGTCATGGTCCTCATCTCCCCGCTCTTTGACTTGAAGCTCCTTATCTGGAGTCTTCCCTCGACCGCCACCGGTCGTCCCTTTTTTAAAAACTCACCACAGATCTCAGCCAGCCTTCTCCAGGCAACGATGTTAATGAAGTCAACGTCCTGGTTGTTATCACCACCAGCATCTTTGCGCCGGATGCGGTTTACCGCAATGGCAAAGCGCGCCACCGGTATGCCGGAGGGGGTATAGCGCAATTCCGGATCGCGGGTCAAATTTCCGATCAAAAATACTTTGTTATACATGATTTAAAACGGCAGATCGCTTCCAAATTCTGCGTCATCCACCAGCTCTTCGTCGGCCACCGGTTCCGAGTCACGGGTCTCAGGTCCTTTATCAACTGGTGACTGGCGACCGGAGACTGGTGACTTGTCCAGCATCTGCATATTCCTGGCAACCACCTCGGTGGCCCAGCGCCGCTGGCCGGTTTGATCCTCGAAAACCCTGATCTGGATCCTTCCCTCCACCAAAACCAGCCTTCCCTTTTTAAAAAAGTCGCTGCAGTCCTCTGCCAATCTTCGCCAGGCAATTACATCAATAAAATCCGTTCCGCTTTGCTGCTGCCTTCCAACTGCCAGCCTGAATTTTGTCATAGGGATCCCGTCCAAAGTCGTGCGGGTCTCGGGATCAGAGGTAAGCCTTCCCACCAAAATTATCCGATTAAGATTCGCCAAGGATTTCTTCCGCTCCTTTTATTTCGCCGATATCAACCGCTTCGATTTCCCCCTTGGCCTCAAGGGGTGCCCCCTCAATTTCAGCCGGCGGTTTAACCTGCGATCGGAAAATCGAATAGCGAATGACATTCTCAGTAACCTTTAAATAGTTCTGAAGCCCTCCCGGAAGGGATGTTTCTGCTTTAAAATAGATCACAACATAATAGGCCTGTTTGAGCTTCCTTGCTTTCTGAAGCCTTACCGGCAGGTTCTTGGCCCCCCACTTATCTGTTTTTTCTAGTTCCCCGCCTAGGCCCTTTATTTTCCCCTCGATTTTAGAGACAATTCCTCCTATTTTCTCCTCTCCCAAATTCGGGTCAAAAAGAAGCATTATCTCGTATGAATTCACAACAAAACCTCCTTCGGAATGCAAAAAGAAATTATAGCATGAAATGCACTATATAACAACAGCCCCTAAACATTAAACTTGACCAAGATCAGGTCCCCATCCTGCACCACATAGTTTTTGCCTTCGGTGTGCAGAACCCCTTTTTCTCTGGCTTTGGGATAAGAACCACGCTCCATCAAATCCCGGAAATGCACAACCTCAGCTGCAATAAAACCCCGCTCCATATCGGAATGTATCTTGCCGGCTGCCTGGGGGACCCTGGTCCCTCTCTTCACGGTCCAGGCCCGAGCCTCTTTTTCATTGGCGGTAAAGAAAGTGATTAGATCCAGAAGCTCATGGCCCGAACGGATCAGCCTTTCTAAACCGGCTTCCTCAAGCCCGAACTCTTTCAAATAGGCCTGGGCGTCTTCCGGAGGAAGCTCCGCGATTTCAGACTCTAGCTTGGTACAAAGAGCTATGGTTTTGGCCCCTTCGCTTTCTACAAGTTTTCGGATTATCTCGACCTCTGCCGGATTGCCAGACTCATCCACGTTGGCCACATAAAGAACCGGTTTAAAGGTTAAAAGCGGGAGGTCTTTTATGCAGTCTTTTTCATTGTCAGCGATCTTAACCGACCGGGCGGGCTTTTCTGCATCCAGCGCATCGCGTAATCTTTGCAAAACCTCGGCTTCTTTTAAAAACTTCTTGTCTCCAGCCTTGGCTTTTGCTCTCACTCCCTCTAAGCGCTTGTCGACCAGAGTTAAATCTGCCAAATTCAACTCAATATTTACAGTTTCGATGTCCCTTTTTGGATCAATTTCTCCAGCAACGTGGGCAATTTCCTGGCTTTGAAAACATCTAACCACATGAGCCATGGCGTCCACTTCGCGGATGTGCGACAAAAACTGGTTGCCCAGCCCTTCTCCTTTATGCGCTCCCTTGACCAACCCGGCGATATCATAGAACTCAATAATGGTGGGGATAGCTTTGGGAGATCCGATAATTTTCTGAACCTGATAAAGCCGTTCATCTGGAACCTCAACCACCCCTACGTTTCGATTTATGGTGCAGAATGGATAGTTCGAAACCTCTGCCTTGGCTTTGGAGAGGACATTAAATAGAGTTGATTTGCCAACATTTGGAAGGCCAACGATTCCTAGAGAAAAACCCATGACGAAATTGATTATATCATAATTTTCTTGCTATAATCTCTCCTGAAATGTAGGGACAGGGTTTAGCCCGGATTATACTGGACTGACTGCGCTGATAGGATATAAGTTCTAGCCACATTAAATAAGCCTCTCGCTTCAGCGAGGCCCCTATCCCAAAGATAGGGGCCTTTTCTTTTTTGCCGTTTACTGAAATTTTCCCGGAATCGTATCGATAAACAATCGGCACGGATCGATTTTCTTATTAAAGGATGACAAAAATGAGTG
Source organism: Candidatus Margulisiibacteriota bacterium (assembly GCA_036448795.1). Taxonomy (GTDB): domain Bacteria; phylum Margulisbacteria; class WOR-1; order O2-12-FULL-45-9; family O2-12-FULL-45-9; genus JAZFXQ01. The sequence goes on from JAZFXQ010000016.1 coordinate 7,657, forward strand.
GAATGGATGTTTTAACTACGATTTTCTTCGGCGGAAAGATCGGGGAAGGGCTTACAGTTTGCAGCAGAAACAAGGACAAACAGACCGCAACAAACGGCAAAACTTCAACGACTACAAAGGCCTTGATTACCTGCCAGCCGGAACTGGTGCAGGAAATGGACGCCCACGATAGCAAGAACTGGCAAAAGGCTAATTGGTCAAACGGCAACCCATTTGATTGTACTTGGCAGCCTGACAATGTAACTTTTCAGGGCGGCATCATGAAGCTCACCCTTGACAACAAAGGCTGTCCGCAAAAATGCGATGGCAAACCTTATGCATCGGGAGAATATCGAACCACTAAAGAAAAGTACAGCTATGGACTTTACGAAGCAAGAATTAAGGCCACCAAAGGAAAAGGACTGGTGGCAGGATCGTTCTTCACCTATACCGGCACCTGGGGAAAATCCGATCATCATGAAATCGATTTTGAGTTTCTGGGCAAGGACTGCAGTATTATCCAGTTGAATTATTATGCCGAAGGTAAGGGCAATCACGAAAAAATAGTCAATCTCGACTTCAATGCCTGCAAAGAATTCCATAACTACGGCATCAAATGGGCGCCCAAGGAGCTGGTCTGGTATGTGGACGGCAAACCAGTCCACCGGGCAACCGGCACGCTGCCTTCCAAGCCCTCAAAAATCATGGTTAATTTCTGGCCGGGAACCCCCGAAGTTACTGGATGGCTGGGATCTTTCAAGTATTCGGGACCGCTGCACGTAGAATGCGACTGGATAAAGTACGCTCCCTTAAATTGCGCAACGAAAACCGAGGAAGTAAAAGAAACCCCTAAGCCAAAAGAGGCAAAACAACCCGTCTCTTCAAAGGCCAGCGTCAAACCCCTCAGCATCAGCGCCATTCAACAGGGTGACTTTAACTTTAACGGGGGGAATTTGACCAGGAACGGAGATGTTTATTCTTTTTCCGCAAGCCGGTCAAAAGACCCCGGCGCCGGGATCTTTCTTGGCAACCGGGATGTTTCAAGCTATAAAACCCTGAAATTCGAGGTAACGGGAAGCCTTAAGAAGCATGGGGGGTATGCCAGATTTATCGTCCAGGTGTATGACGAAAAAGATAATGATTACACCCCTTCGGTCAGCCTTGATCCGGTAAGTTTGACCGGCAAATTTTCAACCGCAACCGTCAACCTTGAAGGGCAAATTACCAAGGCGAAAAAAGTTCAGGTTTTACTGGTCACGGATAACGGAAGCTGCAAGGTAAAAATCAAAAATATGCGGTTTGAATAGGGCCTGATTTACTTCATAAGGGGGAATAAAATGGTAGAAGGAACAATTTGTGTCTCACAAATGAATCAAGAGTTATCCCCTGTAAAAAGGGGCACAAATCCTAAAGAGTTTTTGTTAAATAATTATATTGAATTATTGAAGGAACGAGTAATCGTTGATGC
>JAZFXQ010000017.1:0-3412 GCA_036448795.1 Candidatus Margulisiibacteriota bacterium
CGGATCTTCCGCCGGAGGTAGGAAGTGGGAAGAAGTCTTCCATGGCCGAACGCGTTGCTAAGGCCAACGAAAAAGCTGGGCGTTATTTCCAAATGGGTGCGGTAGCTTTGATCCAAAAACTTCTGGCCCATAACGACAAGGTTTATGAGGGGGATTGTAAAAAGGCCAAAGACTACAACACGGTTGGTGGCGATGTGGTTCAGGTGCTGACGTCTGATTGTATAGATATCGATGAGCCCACCCGGATGGAGATGGTGAATGAGGCTAATGAAAAATACAAGGCGGCTTTGGAGCGGACCCTGGAGAGCATAAAGAATACTTTGGGGAGAACTTCCCTGGATGTAACAGAGGGTCTAACTAAAAAAACCGGAACTGAGATCTTCACTCAACTTGGCTCAGCCGATGATTATGTTAAGAAGGATGATAACGGATATATCGATATAAATGCCTCCAAAGCATGGATCGTAAAATTAAGAGGGATTTTTACCGGCTACATCAATTTAGGTCGAGTAATTATTGCAACCAAAGCGCAGAAAGAATCGCTTCATAAAGTTATTTGCGAAGTATATTCTGGGGAGGACGCGGGTTCAACCAAAATGAAAGGGGCCGAAACCGCGGTTGAGGGCAAAGCTGCCCACCTGACCATGCTCTTTGATAGATTGGCTTCGACCACCCTCCGGATCCAGAAAAAGCACAATCAGATCCGTTATATTAATAAGCAGATTGAAAAATGGCACGATTCTTTGCCAGCCATGATCGCCTCTGTGTTTTTCACCTTCTGTGCTATTGGGCTTGGGATCCTGGCCATCTTTGTCCCGCCAGTTGCATTTGGGGCGATTGCGTTTTCATCACTAGCCGCTGTCATGCGATGGGGGGCGGCCGATATTGCAGATAATGTGGACGATGAATACAAGCCGAGTCAGCCTGACCAATCTATTGACTTGCGGAATTCGAAAGATAAAAATAAATCGATGACAGATATAAGCGAGGCCTATTCAGATCGAGCTGAGGAACTTATGGGTGAGATCGGTTACGACCAGCTGGACAAAGTAGGGGATGGCTATCTTCAGATAAACTATTCTGAAATCGCTGGTTTAAATAAGCGGCTTTTAGGGATCCAGAACATGCTGCGGGTTATCACCATGATCCAGCGAAAGCGGGCGGCTAAGCGGCGTCTTCTAATGAGGGCCTATACCGGACTGCGGGCCGGCTCAGATTCTCCTTTAATTGGAGGCGGATTAAATGCCTCTTTAGCCCAAATGGGGGTCAAATTCCAATCTTTGGCTTCCTATTTAGTCGAGATTCAAGAAGCCCACAATCATGAACGTGCCCAGGAAATCGCAATGGAGAAAGCAACTTTTCAATTGGGTATTTCCCTGTGTGCGGGATTTATTGGGGCGGGGATGGGGGGTGCGGCAGGCTTTGCGCTCGGCCAAGCCATAGGCTCTGCTTTAGCAGGATATATCAATGCACGTTGGGGACCCTGGTTTAATGGCGGTACTTCCTACGGTGTTTCTTTTGATCCGGATGTCTCCACGGTACGCGAAGACGGGCCAAGGAGAAAGCCCAAGGATTTGGCTGAATATGCGGACCTTAAACGGAATGAAATTTATTCGGAGATGCTCGATTTTAGCCAGACCATTATTTCTGCAGGGGATGGAAGGGTGGGAGTGAATGTAGATCGGGCAAGCGCTCTGCAAAAGCAGCTCCAAGCAGTTAATAATATGATCCTTCTTTTAGCTGCAACTCAGGAAACCAGAGGCAAAGCTCAGAGCTTGATCGGGCGTGCTTATGGAATGCTTACTGACACTCCCCAAGGGGTTTCAAATCTTGCTCGAGCCATCACTGAAGTCAATTTGAATAACTTCAGTCATATCCAGAGGCTTCTGGGCGAAAAAGTTGCGGTCCAAAATCGTGCTGCCCAGGCAGCGGATGAGGTAAAGGCAGCGGCTTGGAAACTTGCGATATCTGTGGCCGTGGGTCTCCCATTAGCTTTGATTCCTGGATTAGCTGGATTAGCGCTTCCAGCTGTTAATTTTGCAAACGCGATCTTTGACATGATCTATAACATCGATAAGTCGGATGAAGGCTATGGAGGGTTTGATGATTATGCTCGAGACGATAGTGCCAAAAATCATAAAACCGAAAGAAGCGAGGAAACGAATAAAGCCATCCAGCTCGCGGAAAGCCTGGATGAGTGGCAAGCCGAGGCCCTTTCGCTGGATCGAGGTTCCATTGCCGATATAGGTGATGGAAACTGGGGATTGAATATGGGAACAGTCAGCCAGACCCAGCTGACTTTGGCGAAGATCAATCGGATAGCTGAGATCCTGGTTTCGACTCAAAAACAGCGTTCTGAAATACAGGCCAAGCTTTTGGGAGGAAGCTCCCTTTATTCCTCTTCAACTTTTGAAGCGTCCTTAGCCAATGCCCAGAAGACCGCTTTTTCGCTTCTTGAGACCCAAATCCAGGCCCTGCAGACCGTGGTCGGCCGCCACAACGAGATGAATGCCGCGGAGCGTGCTGCCTGGCAGGCAGGGGTTCAGGCTCTCTTTGTAGCTGCCTCCACCGTCTTTTCCGAAATAATAGATTCTTTAAAGGAGGATTGGAATACGGCTACGGAGAACATTAATAATGGTAAAGAGAATTTGGAAGGTCATGATCGTGAAATTCTTCGAGATAATCCTTCCAAGATCAAAACCTATACCTGGCTTAGTCTTACCAGCAACATGCTCGGGATAATTTCGGACTGGGCGGTTGGGGCAGGTTACGATGCGCGTCAGGATGACGCCTCTATTGATAAGAGTGCTTCCGAAGAAAAAGTGCAGAGAAAGGAAGCCGCTGAAAAGCGCGCCGAGACCTTTGCTGAAAAGATGGATGCCATGGAGCAGACCACTTATGCCTTGAAGGCGGATGCCGCAAACACTGCCCTGCAGACCCAGGGAATAGAATATTCAAGGCGGGCGGCGGATCAATTGCTGAAGATGATTTCCGACCTGATCAAGGGGGGAGTAGACGGGTTTAAGAGCCTCTATGCTACGGACCGGCTTAAAGATGTCTCTGCCAGTTATCTAAGCTTTGACAAACTGAAAAAAGATCTTTTTAACATGCTAATTAATATCCAAAGTATAGCGGGCTTGATCGAGGCTGTGCAAAACATGCTAAAAGCTCTGGCTGCTTTGGAAAATACTCCAAAAGAATTCAAAAATGATGATCCTCAAAATAGCGAGGCCCGCTCCCGCGCCCAACTGGAGTATGCAAATCGTATCGAGAAACAAATGGTGCAGATCCATGATGCAGCTAAGCAGCTTCAGACAGCCGCAGATCAAATTAAAGCGCTTGAAGAGCAGACCAAGAAGGTCAGGGAAAGCAGAGATTCGATCCGAAATGTCAAATCCAAATCCAAAGCTTC
>JAZFXQ010000018.1:0-2580 GCA_036448795.1 Candidatus Margulisiibacteriota bacterium
GGTGTATTCTGGCATTTTTATGCTCATTATTATCCCTCACTTAATATCTCGCTCAAAATCGGCAAAAATTTCATTTTATTTGTGATTTTTGTTGTGATATAATCAAAAACGTGAGAAACCTGCCGGACACAGCCAAGATAAATAAACAGGGAAACCTCGAGATCGGTGGTTACGATACGGTTGAATTGGCCAAGGAATTTGGTACGCCTCTCTATGTCCTGGACGAGGAAACCATCCGCAATCGCTGCCGGCTCTACGTTCAATCCTTCAGGAAGTATTATCCAAATACAGATGTGATCTATGCCTGCAAAGCGCTTTGCACGGCGGCAGTCCAAAGAATTGTAACTTCAGAAGGGCTGGGACTGGATGTCTCTTCCGGCGGTGAAATTTATACAGCACTCAAAGCCGGGTGCGATCCCAAGAAGATCTATTTTCATTGGAATAATAAATCGAAAGAAGAATTAAAACTGGCTCTGGAAGCCTGGATCGGCCGGATCGTGGTGGACAGCCTGCAGGAGCTGCAGGATCTGGACGAAATTACAAAACAGTCCAGCAAACGGGCAGAAATACTTTTTAGAATTAATCCGGGGATCGAAGCTCATACCCACGAGTATATAAAAACCGGGAAAGTCGATTCTAAATTCGGGATCCCTCTCGATCAGGTTGAGACCGCAGTTAAGGAAGCCAGGAAGAAAAAAATGATCAGCCTGCTCGGATTTCATGCCCATATCGGTTCTCAAATCCTGGATATTAAACCGTTCGTGGATGAAGTGGCGCTGTTGCTTAAACTTACTCAGAACTACGATGCGCGGGAATTGAACATGGGCGGGGGATTAGGGATCGCTTATCTCAGCTCGGATGAGCCTCCTTCAATCGATTCCCTTGCCAGGGAAATTGCGGCTGTTCTCAAAGATAGGACCGCCGCAAAATTGATCGTGGAGCCGGGGAGATCGATCATCGGCAAGGCGGGTGTGACCCTCTACACAATTGGAGCCATCAAGGACATTCCGGGAGTTCGTAAATATATCTTTATAGACGGCGGCATGTCTGATAACCCGCGGCCCATCCTTTATCAGGCAAGATATGACGCCAAGATCGCTAATAAACCAAATCAACCGACCAAAGAGGCGGTCACGGTTGCTGGAAGGTTCTGCGAGTCTGGGGATATTTTGATCAGGGACATCAATCTGCCCGAAGCAGGGGTTGGCGACATCCTGGCAGTCTTGGGCACCGGGGCTTACAATTATTCCATGTCTTCCAATTACAATCGGGTCGGCCGTCCGGCCATGGTCCTGGTGGGAAGAGGAGAGGATACCCTGATCCTTAAACGCGAGAGTTATGACGATCTAATAACAAATGACGTGATCTTATGATAAATTTACCCTTTGATATTGTTGTAAGATGGATCGATATCGTAGATATTTTGATCGTCTCCATGCTCTTTTATTATATTCTGCTCTGGCTGAGAGGAACCAGGGCCATTCCCTTGATCCGCGGGCTGATCGTGATCCTTTTGATATATCTGGCAGGAAGGATGCTGGGCCTTTACACCATAAACTGGCTCTTTGAGAAATTCGTGGCGGTCATCGCCATCATGCTGGTGATCCTCTTTCAGCCCGAGTTGCGCCGGACCCTGGAGCGCTTTGGCCGTGGAAGACTCCTGGGCACCCTGGGTTTTGCGCCGGTGGCCCATGGGAGCTTTTTTGTCAGGAATATTGTGCGTGCGGTCGAGCAGCTTTCAGAGAGCAAGACCGGGGCATTGATCGTTCTGGAAAGAATTACCGGGCTGACCGAGCACCTTGAATCAGGGGTCCGTCTGGACGCCATGCTTTCAGCCGAACTTTTGGTTTCCATTTTCAATCCCAAGTCCCCTCTGCATGACGGAGCAGTGGTTATCCAGGGAGATCGGATCCTGGCCGCGAGCTGTCTCCTGCCGCTTTCTGAGAGCCGGCTTCTGGATAAAAGACTGGGAACCCGCCACCGGGCCGCGGTCGGGATCTCCGAGCTTTCAGACGCCCTGGTGATCGTGGTCTCGGAAAAGACCGGCATTATCTCTTTGGCGGAAAACGGATTTTTAACCCGCTATCTGACAAAGGACCAGCTTGAAGAAAAACTTTTCTCCCTGTATAAAGTGGAAAAGGTCAGGACCGAGGTCTTTCCTTTTAGATTCAAGCGCTGGAAGCTATGGAAAAAATAACCACGGCTAAACTTCAAGATTCAAAATCCCAACATAAAAAGATCTGCATGTTGACGGCTTATGACTACCCCTTTGCCAAGATCCTGGATGAGGCCGGGGTGGATATTGTCCTGATCGGGGATTCGCTCGGAAATGTGGCGCTGGGTTATGAAAATACTTTGCCGGTCAGTATGCAGGAAATGCTCATCCACACCCGGGCGGTCGCGCGCGCGGTCGAGCAGGCCATGATCGTGGCGGACATGCCCTTTGGCTCTTTTCAAAAAAAATCCAAAGAGGCTCTCGGAAACGCGATTGATCTGGTCAAAGCCGGGGCGGAGGCGGTCAAGATCGAAGGGGTCCAGTATCTGGATGCTGTAAAGAGGATCATCAAAGCCGGCATTCCA
>JAZFXQ010000019.1:0-3558 GCA_036448795.1 Candidatus Margulisiibacteriota bacterium
GAGCAGGGTTTCCTCTCTCTTTTTCAGGGCTTTGTTGTATTCATTTTCTGCGCCTTTTGCTTCGGCTTCTGCTTTTTGATTAAAAAGGGGTCGGCTGGCTTTGATGCTCACCGTATTCTCGTTATAATCGCCGATCCTGCCCAGGCTTTCGCTGAAATTATCAGTATATGCATTGGGCCTGGTCTTTAGGACTAGCTCTACGTCCATGAGCTCCTGGTTCTTTTTGGTCTCCAGGTTGGTTTCCTGAATAGAGACCATGATATCCGCGGTCTGCTTTAGATTGGAATTGGTTGACAGATAGGAAAGCGCGGTTTTCCCCTTCATGACCGGATCGTTCTTGGCAAGTTTTTGGGGGCTTAATTCTTTTGGATCGATCCCGCTTTTGCCTGCAAGCTGAAGGACCTTGCGGGCTTGAGTCTCGCAGGCCATCTTGGCCTGTTCGAGCATTATCCTGTAGGCTTGCACCTTCTGTTTTGTCTGCACCAGGTCAAGCTCTTCGGACAGCCCGTATTTTTTCTGTTTTTTGACCAGCGCCAGTTGGTCCTCAACCGTCTTAACCTTATCTTTGAAGACCTTTACGTTTCGGTGGCATCTTTGCCAGGTCAGGTATTCTTCTCTGAGCATGGTTATAAAGTCTTCCCAGTCCTCGGATAACTTTATTTTTGCCAGATCAAGCGAGTAGCCCGAGATCTTCAGGTCGTTCTTTTCAGCCAGGCCAAAGGCGTTCCGGAGCAGCGGCTGCGAAATGGACAAAGAAAGACTGGAGGTGAAATAAGGGGAATCTGGAAAGAAGGATATTCCGGGAATACTGATCGGAGGATATTTGGATTGTATTCTGGAATTGGAATGCTCAAGTTTTATTTCGGTGCCGGTCTGGGCAATATATCTTTTTGCGCTCAAGGAATAGCTGGCAACCTTTTGATAGGTTGGAGAAAAGCCGCTGGCTGGGGAAGCGGTTGACTCCTGGAAAACCCCGGAGGCGATCAGGTTCCAATCCTCCAGGGATTTTTCGCTCTTGTCGGCTTCTAAAGCGATCAGATAATCCTGGGCCGAGATCTGGTAGCTGGGATTGGTCTTGATTGCGGATCTTACGAACTCGTCCAGGGTTAAAGTTTGTGCGCCTAGAGCTAGAGCCGGGAAAAGAAACAAAGCTATGAAAAAACAGATTATCTTATTCTTCAATGAAAAAACCTCAAAAAAAAATTATATCTCAAAAAGAGGGAAAACACAAATGGGGGGAGTGGGGTCAGGCTACTTAGCCTCCCATCTCTGAAGGGTGGGCAGAATATTTTGCGCCATTTTTCTGGCGTTATCTTCCGGGATGTTCATTTGTTTTGCCATGCCCACCATTTTTTCGATCTTTTGCTCCATGGTAATTCCCTCATCCGTAAACTTTCCGTCTTTGAAGCAAAAGTGGCAGTAGTCCTTGTTCTTGCTGCCATCAGCGTTGGTGCCGAGATCATCGTCCTTTCGCAAGGGCATGCTGCAGCTTTGACAGATATTCATAGGCTTTTTCTCCTTGGGTTCTGCTCTTTTTGCGGGAGGAACCTGAGCAGGATGTACTCATCGCGGATCCGGAGCATGAGGGTCAGGGGGTATTCCAGCTTGAAATCCACCAGGAAGCACAGGAGCCCCTGGCGGGTCTCGCGCGCGTAGACCGGCCGGAACGAGAAATAATCATGGATGGCTTGCTCCAGTCCTTTGATCATGGTTTTTTCAGTGTTGACGTTGGCCGCGTCCATGAGAACGTTCACGGTCGCGTTAATGGCCATGCCTTCCAGCCCTGTGCCATAGCTTTTTCCCCTAAGCTTGCCCCTGACCGCTATGAGGTCACTGCGCTTCAGCAATTTGATCAGCTTTAGATCGCGCCCGTCGTGCAGACTGACCGAATACTCCGGGGGTTCGATGTCAGATCCGGTCTTGTTGGAGATCTCAAGGGGCAGGACCATGACCGAGTTATATTCAAAAAGGGCGGCCGTAACGCGGTAGTTTTTATCCTCAAAACTCAGGTAGGTCTCGTTGTCCCGGGTAGAGGTTTTGAGGTTGGGACGGTCGGCGACCGGGTCAAAGCGGTTTATTTTAACCGGTGCCGCGCAGCCGCAGAAAAGGATCATGACTGCCAGTGTTAAAAAGAGCCATTGGCGCATCTTGGCTGTATTCTAGCACTTGGAGCGCAGGAAAGAAACATTCATCTGAGTTGATTAAACTTTTTCTGTATAATAGAATAGGCTCGAGGATCTAGATAGGAGGTCGGTTATTTATGAAAATAGTCTTTTGTTTGCTGCTGGTTTGCGCGGTTTTAAGTTCACCCCTCTTTGCCTGCACCACCATGATCGTGGGAAAGGATGCTTCAAAGGACGGATCGGTCCTGGTGGCCCATTCAGATGATGATGAGCTTCAGGATCAGAGGATCATCTATGTCCCGGCCATGGATCATCCCACCGGCTCAAAAAGACCGGTCTATTATGATCCATCCTGTTTTGGCGGAAGCAATATCCGTTATGTGGGGACCAGCCGCGGCCCGGGATACGATGACCCAAGCCTTCCTCCCACCAAACCCCTGGGATATATTGATCAGGTCCCCCATACCTATGCTTATTTTGACGGCAATTATGCCATCATGAACGAGCATCAGCTCGTTTTTGGGGAATGCACCAACGGCGCCAAGTTTCAGCCCAAACCCGAAGCGGGCAAGAGGATATTTTACAGCGCGGAGCTTTCCAGGGTGGCAGCTGAAAGATGCACCACGGCCCGGGAAGCGATCACCCTCATGGGAAGCTTGATCGAAGATCATGGATATTACGGAACGGGCGAAACACTTTTAGTGGCTGATCCAAAGGAAGCCTGGGTCTTTGAAATGTGCGCAGTGCCGGGAAGGACGGCCGGGCTCTGGATAGCAAAAAGAGTTCCGGATGATCATGTGTTTGCGGCGGCCAACGAGTTCAGGATACGCGACGTGGTTGAAAATGATCCGGATCTGATCTACACCCAAGATCTTTTTAAAATTGTGGAGGAGGTTGGCTGGTGGAAGCCCCTAGACGGAGCTCGGGGCGAGCCGGAGCAGGGCAAGCTGGACTGGCTCAGAGCAGTTAGTCTGGGCGAATACAACCATCCCTATTATTCTCTGCGCCGGGTCTGGAGGATCTTTGACCGGGTAAAGCCTTCGGCCAAATTCAGCCCCTGGGTCAAGGACGGTTTTACGAAGGATTATCCATTTTCAGTCAAGCCGGATAAAAAATTATCAGTGCGCGACGTGTTCTCACTTTATCGCGATCAATATGAAGGCACTCAGTTCGACATGACCCGGGGAATGGCAGCCGGTCCCTTTGGAACCCCGGAGCGCTACTTTGGCCCTTATGATGGCTCCTCTCCGGATGTGGCTTCTCCCGGCCGAAAAATGATCGGCGCCTGGGAGCGGCCGATCTCTGTCCACTATGCAGGCTACACCTTTGTTAATCAGGTCCGGGGCTGGCTTCCTGATCCGATCGGAGGGGTCTGCTGGCTCGGGCCGGACAAATCAGCTGCAAGCTGTTTTGTTCCTTTTTACGCCGGGGTAAG